>CAKVCS010000014.1 GCA_934725785.1 uncultured Bacteroidales bacterium
GGCATGCTCACCATGGCGGCCCCGAGCGGCGTTGTCACCGTGGTCGGCGCGTAGTTGAGCGTCTTGCTCACCTCGTAGGCCATCATCTCGCCAATGCGCTCAATGTTCCTTCGGAAGCGCATACGGTCTTTCTGGACGTTGGCGTCGCGCATCTCGGCGAGGTACTTGTTGATGACCGACTCTGTCTTGTCTATAATGTAGATGTCCATATCTTGGGGTAAAGGGAAAGCAAAAAATCTTTATGCGCGGCGGCTTCAGTCGATCAGCCCCTCGTCGCGGAAACTGTAGAACAGCCTGCCCGCCGAGCCGCGCGCCACGATGACGTGGTCCATGAAGCGCAGGTCGAGCGCAGAGGCCGCGGCCGCGATCCTCCTCGTCAGGTCGGAGTCCTGCCTGCTTGGCTTGACGGATCCCGAGGGGTGGTTGTGCGCCACGAAGAAGCCCGAGCCTCCGAGCCTGATGACTTCGCGCATGAGGGTCCGGATGTCGACGACCGTTCCGTTTATCCCGCCCTTGGAAATCATCTTCTCGCAGAGCACGTGGAGGTGCGCGTCGACCACCGCGACGTGGAACTCCTCGGTGGCGAGGTGGACGAGCCTTGGGAGGAAGAACTTGTAGCAGTCTTCCGGCGATTTTATCTGTACCTGCTCGAGGCTCTCCATCTGCCTCCTCTTGCCGAGCTCGAGCGCGGCGGCGAAAGCGATGGCCTTGGCCTCGCCGAGCCCCTTGGTGGCCATCAGCTCTTGGAGGGTGGCGTCGCCCATCCGCGTGATGCTGTTGCCGAACTGCTCGTATATCCGCCTCGCGAGCTCCATGACATTTAGCCCGTGCAGGCCGGTCCGGAGCATTATGGCAATGAGGTCGGTGTCGGTAAGCGCGGCAGGGCCTAGCCTCTTGAACTTCTCCCTTGGCATGTCGCACTCTGGCATGCTCTCGTGGAGCGTCCTGCAGGCTGCTGGCGGAGGGTCGGCTGCCTGTGGGTTATGTCTTTCTTCCGTCATGGACTTAGAGTGTGCGTGTTGGTTTCCGTTCATAGAGAGAGCCTTGCCCCTCCGCCCCCTCGCCTTGCGGCGGGAGATGTTGGCGGAGGGTCAAGGCTGTTACTTATCACGGCCTTGCGGGGCGGCCATTCGAAATGTCCGATACGACACCGCCGGGCTTATTACCTTACCTGGCAGCCGGGTCGCACTTCGGCGCTTGGCGTGACCACCGAGAGGTTGCCGTCGGCATCCTCCGCGCTGAGAATCATGCCTTGGCTCTCTATGCCCTTGAGCTTGCGCGGGGCGAGGTTGGCGATGAAGAGGACCCTCTTGCCGATGAGGTCCTCGGGCTTGTAGAATTTTGCTATGCCGGAGATTATGGTGCGTCCGCCGAGGCCATCGTCAATCTTGAAGACGAGCAGTTTGTCGGCCTTTGGCACTTTCTGGCAGTCGGTGACGAGCCCCACCCGGATGTCGAGCTTCTCGAACGCCGAGAAGTCGACTGTCTCGGCCACGGGGCTGGGCTGCCAGTCTCTCTGCTCGTTTTGCTTCTTGATGGCCTCGAGCTTTGCCAGCTGGGCCTCGACCACGCTGTCGTCGACCTTCTCGAAGAGCAGCTCGGCCTTGCCTATGGCGTGCCCGGCGGGCAATATCCCCATGTCGCCAAGCTTGTCCCATGGCTGCTGGCCTATGCCGAGCTGGTTTCTCATCTTGGCTGCGGAGAAGGGCAGGAATGGCTCCATGACTATGGAGAGGTTGGCGACAATCTGGAGGCCGATGTTGAGGATTGTGGCGACTCGCGCCATGTCTGTCTTTGCGAGCTTCCACGGCTCGGTGTCGGCGAGATACTTGTTGCCGATGCGCGCCATGTTCATGGCCTCTTTCTGCGCGTCGCGGAATCGGAAGGTTTCAAGGAGAGCCTCGACCTCCTTGCGCTCGGCTCGAAAGTCCTCGATGGCCTTGTTGTCAATATCGAGCAGGGCCGCGGCCTGGGGTACTTTGCCATCGAAGTACTTGTGCGTGAGGACGACGACACGGTTGACGAAGTTGCCGAGGATGGCTACGAGCTCGTTGTTGTTGCGTGCTTGGAAGTCGGCCCATGTGAAGTCGTTGTCCTTTGTCTCGGGAGCGTTTGCGGTAAGCACGTATCGGAGCACGTCCTGCTTGCCTGGGAACTCCTGGAGGTACTCGTGGAGCCAGATGGCCCAGTTGCGGGAGGTCGAGATTTTGTCGCCCTCGAGGTTCATGAACTCGTTGGCCGGTACGTTGTCCGGGAGATTGTATCCGCCGTGGGCCTTGAGCATGGCCGGGAAGACGATGCAGTGGAAGACGATGTTGTCTTTGCCAATGAAGTGGATGAGCCTGGTCTCGGGATCTTTCCACCACTTCTCCCAGTCGTCCGGGCGCAGCTCCTTGGTGTTGGAGATGTACCCGATTGGCGCGTCGAACCATACGTAGAGGACCTTGCCCTCAGCGCCCTCGACAGGCACTGGGATGCCCCAGTCGAGGTCGCGGGAGACGGCTCGGGGCTGCAAGCCCATGTCGAGCCAGCTCTTGCACTGGCCGTAGACGTTGGACCTCCACTCCTTGTGGTCCTCGAGAATCCACTTGCGGAGCCAAGGCTCGTGCTTGTCGAGTGGGAGGTACCAGTGCGTGGTCTCCTTGAGCACGGGCTTTGAGCCGCTTATGGTGCTGTGCGGGTTGATGAGGTCGAGCGCGGAGAGGCTGGTCCCGCACTTCTCGCACTGGTCGCCATACGCCTTGTCGTTGCCGCAGTGGGGGCATGTGCCCATTATATACCTGTCGGCGAGGAACTGTTTGGCCTCCTCGTCATAGTATTGCTTTGTTGTTTTTTGGACGAACTCGCCCTTGTCGTAGAGCGTCCGGAAGAAGTCCGACGCCACCTGCGCGTGGGTCTTGCTGGTGGTGCGGCTGTAGATGTCCATGGTTATGCCGAAGTCCTCGAACGACTTCTTTATTATGTTGTGGTACCTGTCGACGACGTCCTGCGGCGTGCACCCCTCCTTCTTAGCCCTTATGGTTATGGGGACCCCATGCTCGTCGGATCCGCCGATCATGAGGACGTCCTCGCCCTTGGATCGCAGGTAGCGCGTGTATATGTCCGCCGGGACGTAGACGCCAGCCAGATGCCCGATGTGGACCGGGCCGTTGGCATAAGGGAGCGCCGTCGTGACGAGCGTCCGCTTGAACTTCTTCTCTTCTGCCATGTGAGTCAACAAGTTATTTAAGGTGGCGTTAGTGTTAGTTCACAAAACGCCGTGCGCGGTCGGCCGAGGCCATGACGCGGCGCGAATATACTATTTTTCCTCCGTATATCACCGCGGCGGGCTGAGGCGAGGCTAAGCCGCCTCGGCGCGCCCCCCCGAGTGGGGTGTGGCGCTCCGAGGCGGCTTGTGGCGTGGTGCTGTTGTCGGGAAGGCTTTACGCTATACAGTCATTATGTCCTTCTCCTTGACTGCGTACATGTCATCGATCTTCTTGATGTGCGCGTCGTGGATTTTCTGGACTTCCGCCTCCTTGTCTTTCTGGATGTCCTCCCCGAGCCCGTCTTTCTTGAGCTTCTTGATCTCCTCGATGGCGTCTCGCCTGATGTTTCTGACGGCTATTTTGGAGTCCTCGCAAGTGCGCTTGGCGAGCTTGGCGAGGTCGCGTCGGCGCTCCTCTGTGAGGGGCGGGATCATAATCCTGATTATCTCGCCGTTATTGTCCGGGTTGAGCCCGAGGTTGGCCGCCATGATGGCCTTCTCTATGGGTCCTATCATGGTCTTGTCCCAAGGCTTGACGGCGATTGTTCGAGGATCTGGGACGGAGACGTTGGCCACCTGGTTGAGTGGCGTCGGGGCTCCGTAGGACTCGACCTTGATGTCGTCGAGGACCCGCGGGTTGGCCTTGCCTGCCCTTATCTTTCCGAGTTCGTAATCGAGGTGCTCAATGGCTTTGCCCATCTGCTCTTTGACTTCGTCCATGATGAGCTCCAATTCTTCGTCCATAATCTATCTTAGGGTTATTTGTTTTGTCTTTGCTTAATTTGTTCGGATGGGCCGCGCGCGGTTTCATATTTGCCCAAGCAGGAAGTCCCGTTGCCTCTCCTGCGGCCTGTAGAAGTAGACGAGCCCGTAGGCTTGGCAAATCTCCCTCTTCTCGTCGGAGTCTATGGGCGCGAGCGCCTCTTCGACCTCGTTCCACACTTTGAGGATGATGTCGTCGGCTTTTTTCCGGACGTCGTCGAGCTTGTCATGGTACTTTTGTATGGTCTGCAGGATGTCCCGCTGCTTGTTGTAGTTCTCCTCGAATATCTGCAGCTTGACTTTCACGAGCGCTATGGAGGGGTTGTATATGCGGTTTCCCCCCCCCGCGGCCATTCTCGCCTCTTCTCCCTCGACGACCTTGTGCCCCCAGTCGACCACCTGCTGGTTTGAGGCCAGGTCCGGCACAGCCGCGCCGCAATCTCCGAGGCCGAGCTTGTCCCTCATCTCGGCCTTTATCTCGCCCCTCGCTATGCACATGTTGAAGACCTGGATGAAGTGTGAGAGGTAGAGTCGCGCCACGGCACCGGCGTCGGCCACCTGCTTGCTCACGGACGCCTGCCTGTCCTTGCTGTCAAGGTATTGCTGGACGGCCTGCTCGAAGAGCGGCGTGAATGATGCCACCTCGAGCGCAGTGCGTTGCGAGAAGCGCAGGTCGGCGGGTGAAACGGCTTTCACCTGCTGAATGGCGGCTTTCAAGGCTCTGAGCCTCGCCTGGTCCGTGTTTGGCAGACGACGGTACGGCATACGCTGAAGTGTGTGGCGAGATGAGAATGAGGAGTGGGACACGCACATAACTGCGTGCGTGAGGGGCAGGACCCGCGCCGAGCTTCGTGAAGCGGAGGCATACGGACAGCCCCATGGCGCAGGTTACGGCAAAAATAGCAAATAGACGCTAAAAGTCAATAAAGCTCAATGCTTTTTCTCTTGTCGCTGGCGAGAAAAGCTAATCTTGCTCAGCCTTAATCTCTGACGCGTAGCGCCACGCTGACGCGCCGCTGTCTCGCGGACATACGAGCGTGACACCCGCCCGCTGGACGACCATATAGTCGCGCAGCCCCTCGATGACACACACGGAACCGGCGTCGACGTTGACAAGGCAGCCCGACGCCTCCTTGAGCAACGCGTTTCCCGATACGACGGCATTGCCTTTGGAGTCTTTTGCGCTCTGCTCATATATGGCGCCCCAGCCACCGATGTCGCTCCACAGTGCCGATGAGAGGCAGACCACAACGTTGCGCGCCTTCTCGAGCACCGCATAGTCGACGGATATGGTCTCGCACTGGTCATAGACCGACCGCAGGACGTCATCGCCCCACTTCGAGGCTGGCAGGGCGTCGAGTGCGTCAAAAGGGGTCTGCACGGTCGGCATGAACTGCCGCATGGCGCTCTCGATGACGTCGCACCGCCAGACGAAGACACCAGAGTTCCAACAGAAGTCGCCACAGTCGAAAAAGAGCTGTGCCATCTCGGCATCGGGCTTCTCGGTGAACGTCTTGACGGCTTTCACCGAACCGGAACGAGCGTTGAGGGCGTCGCCACCCACCTGTATGTAACCGTAGGCCGTCTCAGGACGCGACGCCTTGATTCCTATTGTCACAATGTCGCGGTTCTCTGCGGCATACTCCACGGCATCGTGGACGGTCGCGATGAAGGCGTCGTTGTTGAGGATGAGGTGGTCGGAAGGTGTCACGACCATGATGGCCTCGGGATCTTTCTGCTTTATAAACGCCGCGGCAAGCGATATGGCCGCGGCGGTGTTACGCTTGAACGGCTCGCACAGGATATTCTCCCGGGGGACGTCGGGCAACTGCTCCTCAACGAGGGCGCGATAGCCGGCGAGGGTGACAACAACGAAGTGGTCCGCCCCACACAGGGGCAGGAATCGGCTGTAGGTGAGCTGGAGCATTGTCCGCCCCACGCCCGCAAGGTCGATAAACTGCTTAGGCTTTGACTCCTGGCTAAGAGGCCAAAGGCGGGTGCCCGTGCCTCCAGCGAGAATTACGCAAAAGGTCTGCATAAGGGAAATGTGAGAATTGGCTGGCGGGGCTCGCCCGCCATTCACAAAGATAGTCCAAAAAGGCTTTGAGGGGCTCGACGGCCGGGATATTCTTCAACACCGCAAGTTTGAGCATCATTGCGCAAAGACTGGCCTGATCGGCATTCGGTATGTCTTGCCACACCTCACGGCGCTGCACGAGCCGTCGGCATTAAGCGTCAGCGCAATCGCTTTGTCAGACGAGCTCGACGTCTGTCCGCTCCAGAGCATAAAGCTCGCCCCGCGGGCAAGGAAGACGGAGTTCGAGTTGTAGTACCCTGCAAACGGGATGAAGATGAAGTTGCCATAATAATCACCCCTGCCGTAAACCTTATATCCCTCTACCCCATTTTCCTCGCCAGTCTTCCAGTCGCACTGGTTTATCAGCTCGACGAGCTGCTTCTGAGTCGGAGAGGTCCATCCTGAACCAAGCTCGACAGTAGCGGGGTCGGAATCAGACCCGGCAATATCGCCCGAAGGCAATGACGCGGATGAAGTTTTCCCCGCTTCGCTGTCAGGCTGCCCGTAAAAATAATACACACCCGACTGATAAGGGCGTGTAGCCCCGAGGTTACACGACGCCCACTTGACAGAGAGGCCAAGGTCCACAGCCTCGGCCGTGAACTTGTCGGGGAGCGCGGTCTCAAACACCAAGACATCGCCAAAAGCCTCCTCAGCCGTGTTGTAGCGGTAATAGAGCCTGTACCTGTAGGTGCTCTGGGCTACGAGCCCGTTGACATAGAGTACGCAGACGCCATCCTCGTCAAGCCACCGGTGGTTTATATAGACCTCCTTGCACCCCTTGCCGAACGCAAGTTCCTTCTTCGGGTTGTCCGTCATTAGCAGCACAAGCTGAGAGGCCTGAAGTTTCTCGGCGGGCGCGTTATAACGCACAACAACTCGGGCGCACGTAGACGAGACTCCATACACGTCGCCAGTTATAGCCAATCGGAGATTATCGGAGAGCACAGCCTTGATCGCCGCTGCTCGGGCGGAGACTGTGTCGGCATCCGCCACACTGCGCCCCTCAGCACCCGAGCCATCAGGCTCCACGGAGTCCTCCCCGCATGAGACCGTAAACAGTGATAACAAAACTAAGGACAGCACAGAGCTCTCCGCGGCCCGCCACCCCATTCTCAACATCTCATTAATTATCCTCATAAACTGAAAAGTAAAGACAGTTCGTCCTACGTACAAATATAAAGATTGCTTAACGAGCGTAAATATACGCAACAATATTTAAATAAGGATGTCGTTGACTTCTGGATACGGCAATCGGACAGATGTCATAAGACGGGACACCGCTGATAAACTGCAGGGCGTGCAAACGCATCTCTAAAAGTCACATATGCCGTACCAATAAAAAGAGGGCGACCGCGAAAAACGGTCACCCTCTCATATGAATTGTTTCCTCAACAAGACCACCTAATACTCCCAGACATCATGCTCGTGCTGGAAAATGTCAGCCTGTATGCGCTGAGCCTCAAGGTTCTGGTCTATGCCATTGCTCGCGATCGCCGTTATGACGCGGTTGTCGTAGACGTTCGACTCGCGGTATATGTAGCTGTCGAACTGACGCGTCTCGAGCTTGTCGCGAAGCGACACTCTTTGAGCATCGTTTTTGTAGGAGTAAGCCTCCTGACGCGAGAGAACCCCCGCAGCCTCCGGATAGTAGACCCAGAAAAGGTCAAACTGACTCATCGTTCCACCTTTCTCCTTGAAGGCTACAGGGCAGAGGCCAATGATCTGGACATTCATACGGGTATACTTCTTGTCAAAGAACCAAACTTCCTTGACCTTGATCTGGTGCACAGAGGTGAATCCGTCGGCGTTAACCTGGGTGGAGTAGTGAACCTCCTCCTTGCCGGTCTCGGGGTTTACTGTGACTACGGAGTCGACCTCGGCATCGTCGTCGTCCGCCTTAAGCAGTCGAGCACAAACCTGATATGGAGTATACTTGGACTCGAACTCATTGTCGTTGTCAGGATTGTAGGCCGCAATCTCGCCATTGGTCACAGCGTCGTAAAGGACGCGGACGAGAGACTTGCGGTCGTCAATGTCCTGAGTAGGATAATAGAGATAGAGATTTTGCTTCTGGCGAAGATCGATTATCCTCCAGACAGTCTTAGCCCAAAGCACATTAGCCTCGCGTACGTAAGCAGGCATGAGAGGCTTCTTAGCTTTGACGTGCTGCTTCTTGACAATGCCGTCGACAACCTCCTCGTTCGAGTTGGCCTCTTCGGGTACAGCTTCCCCGACCTCGTCGTCATTATCGTCGTATACGTCTTGCGCATATACGGGAGCAGCGAAAATGACAGCCAGAAGCAAAAGTAACTTCTTCATAAGTAACTACTTAAAGAAAGATTAGTTCACGGTAAGAGTGATGCCGTTGAGGGTGCGCTCGCGCCCATCGGGGCCGACAGCCTTTACGGCATCAATGAACAGCTTACCACCCTTGGAGACGCTGTTGATGATAGTCTTGGCGTCAGCGTTGAGCGCTCCGTTGGTACCCTTACATGTCGCGATACGGAGCGAGCCGTTTCGCACGCAGGAGACATCGAAAGACCTTACCTCGAAAGAGACGTCGAAAAGGAAGTTGTCGAGCGCCGCAATGACTGTTCCCGCCAATATGTCCTTCTTGTTCATCTTGAACTGGCCGGACTTGCCGCTGCTAAGACGGATGACAGGGTCAGGCACATCGAAGACGCGGAAGGTCTTAGAGCCGAAGCTCTGGTTGCGGCCATCGGCATGGGAGGAGACGGAGATGGTGACCTCTTTGCTGGAGCCAGGCTTCACATTGCGCGCGGTACCAGCGCCGGACATTGTGCCACCGGAGCAGTTGATGGTGAGATCAGAGGGTGAGACGCCTGCCACGGAGACCTCTATGGGGTTCTGAAGACCGCGGTACATGGCGTTCATCTTGGTTGCGGAGACTACGAGACTGGGAGCGCCGACCTCATACTCGCCCTTCACCATATAGTCCTTGAGGGCGCCCGTCACAGGGTCGGGAATCTGGAGCTTAGCCTCGTAGGACTTCATACCGACAGAGCTTGCTGAGGCGGTATACTTGCCGCGTCCACCCTCGGTAGGCAGTGTCTGACCACCGACAGAGACGATAGGCTCCATAGTGTCATCGTAGGCAGCAAGCATAATATCAGCCTTGTAAGTGCCGCCCTGGATGACGTACTGAGACTCAGGAATAACAAGAGGCACAAGCACGTTGAACTTGAAAGAAGCCGCGTCGATAGACTTGTAGAGATAGTTTACGACGTCGGTCTCGACATTGCGGACGTTGCTCTGAATCGCGCTGAGAAGGCCGAGCGTCGCGGCGATTGGGAGGTGCTCGAAGTTCTGGCTCTCCCAGGTGATTCGCTCACCGCTCTCGGAGTTGCGCCCATCCTCGGTGTTAATCATCTTGCTGATGGCATTGACCAGCATAGTGTCGAGAGGAAGGCCTGAGTCTGGCTGGCAGGCGGCAATCATGGCATCGCGATAGTCATTTAGAGACTTCTTGAGCATTTTAGCGCGATCGCCATTATTCTCGACCATCATGACCTGCGCAGCCTTGTCCTGGTCACTCTTGTTGAGGAGTCCGTCCTCTGGAGTCTGCTCATTGTTAATCTGACCGTCGGCGGTCACAATGATGAGATTCTTGTACTCTTGGATGAGGTTGACGACAGAGTCGGACTTGGCCTTGACATCCATAGCCAAGTCATATTTGGGCTTAACCCTTGTAGGGTTCTGCTCATTCTTTGACTCGAAGTTGAAGAAAGACAGCCCAAGCTTGTCCTCGGTCGAAGCCTTCTGGTTGCGGATGCTCTGATCAACGAGAGTGAACGCGTTGAGGAGGTCGCCAGAGACGTTGAGGGCGAGCATGGCGGTCAGCATGAGGTACATCATGCCGATCATCTTCTGTCTTGGGGTTTCCGGACAGTTACCACCACTCATTATACAGTGCTTTTAGCGTTATACGAAAAGGGTTATACAGTGCTTGCCGGTATTAGCGGCGGATAGCGCTAAGCATATTGCCATAGATGTTGTTGAGCTCGCCGACAGTCTTGGAGAGGCTTGCTATTTGCTGGCGATACTCCTTGACGCCCTCGACAGAGGCCTGGATCTCGGAAGAGATGGAGGAGAGGCTCGAGGCGACGCTCTTAGTGCTCTCGAGCTGGCTGTTGATGCCCTTGAGCTGCTGCTCGTAAGCCTTGCTGATCGCGCTCATGTTGTCGCCGAGCTTGGAAGCCGCATCGCTCTGCGAGGCGAAAGCGCTGTTGAACTTGTTGAAAGAGGTAGCGAACTTGTCGCCCTCCTCGCTCATCTTGGCAGCGAGCTTGCTGCCTGCCTCGGAGACGCTGCTCTGCGCGGCGGAGAACTGGTTGAGCGAGTCGGCGGCGGACTTGACGTTATTGAGATATGACTTTGTCGCTACAGAGGCGTCGGTGATGTCAGAGAGCTGAGACGTGGTAGAGGCGAGCTTCTTGACGCCCTCGGCGAGCTGATCGACAGTCTTCTGATCGACTGCTCCGCTGGCTACGAGCGAAGAGAGCTCGCTGCCGCCACCGTTGCCGCCGTTGCCCCTGCGGGAGCTGCCCTCCGCAGGCTCAAGGCCGGCGAGCTCGGGGTATACGAGGCTCCAATCGGGCGTCTCATGAGGCGGCTCGAAAGACGAGAGCGCAAAGATGATGGCCTCGACACCAAGACCGCATACAAGCATGACGCTTGCGCCGGGGAGGTGGAGAATCTTGAAGAGCGCACCGATGATTGCGACGGCCGCACCGAAGCCGTAGACATAACCCATGAATTTTTTGTAGGCCGGGCTTGTGACGAATTCTGTAAGAGTCATAAGATCTTTATTTAGGTATAGAGTTTACGTTTGAGCTTTTGCCTGTTGATTACTCACCAATGTAGTCTCGTACGCAGCGGAAGCCGATAAAGCTGCATGCGGAGTCCTGATACTCGTAGTTGCGCGTGCCGCACTGCATGTAGTAGGCGATGTCCTTCCACGAGCCGCCGCGGACAACCTTGCGCTTCATGACGATTGGGTCGTCTTCGTAGGCGTTGTACTTGTAGTCCGGGTTCATGTCGTGCATATAGATATAGGAGGACTCGTCGTAGGCGGAGGATGTCCACTCCGCCACGTTGCCCGCCATGTCGTAGAGGCCGTACTCATTGGGCGCATAGCTTGAGACGGCAGCGGTGCGGGCTGAGCCGTCATCGGTGTATCGACCACGCATGGGCTTGAAGTTGGCGACGAAGCAGCCGCGGTTATTGCGGGTGTAATATCCGCCCCACGGGTAGATGCCGTTGTTGATGCCGCCGCGCGATGCGTACTCCCACTCCGCCTCGGTCGGGAGGCGGTAGTTCATGGCCATCGGCTGATGCTCCTTCTTGAGGTAGTCGTTGAGTAGGTTGGAGCGCCATACGCAGAACGCGGAGGCCTGCTTCCAGTTGATTCCCACGACGGGGTACGTGTCGTAACCCGGATGCCAGAAATAGGTGTAGCACATAGGCTCGTTGTAAGAGTATGTGAAGTCCGCCACCCAGGCGAGCGTATCGGGGTAGACGAGGACGCGGTCCATCTTGAGGAATCCCCTACGGCCCTGCTCGGCGAGGTTGACGGTCTCGCCGTTAACATCCTTGGTGAAGCCCTCGTACCCGCCCTTGCTCTCGTTGGGGTCCTTGCTGACCTTGTAGCGGTTGGAGAGCTTAGCGGCCTCCTGGAGGTCCACCCAGTCGTACTGGTACGTCCATTTACGGTTGTCAAGAAGCTTGGCCTCGCGAGTGAAGCGCTCGCCGTCCTCGTAGTAAAGGGATGCGAGTGTCTCCGCATACTCCTCATCGTTCCAGTCGAGCTCCTTGTCCCAATCCAAAATCTGCAGATTCTGGTCCACATCGTCCTGATTAGGGAGCAGGAACTCTTCATGCCCCGCCTCGACGAGCATCTTCCTTGCTATGGAGTCCCTGACCCAATTGACAAACTGCCTGTACTCCGAGTTGGTGATCTCCGTCTCGTCCATCCAGAAAGAGCTGACGGTAACCGTCTTCGTGAGTGCGTTGGTCAGCGAAGCGACATCCTGCTCGTTCTGACCCATGTTGAAGCTGCCCTGCGGGACGAAGACCATTCCGTAGGGGTCCGGCTCGTAGAACTGCGCTCCGCGCTCAACGCCGACAAGCTCGCCGCTGTTAGTTCCACTACAGCCCGTGACAAGCATCAAGGCCACAGCATAAAACGCTACGTCTCTCATCATATATAAATCAGTGTGTGTCCTGTATATTATTCTTAACTACAATATTCTGACGCTCTTGTACCTCTTGGTCGGCTTCTCCCTGCTCAGGTCTATCGAGTAGTGGATGACGACCTCGTGCGAGCCGGAGTTGTACTTCCGGAGCTTGGAGAGGCTGAGGTCGTAGGCGTAAGATATGTCAAGCCCGTTTTTCAGCCTCACGCCCGTCGAGGCGAGGAGAGCATCTTGGAGCCTTGCGCCAAGCCCGAGCCAGAAGCGCGGGTTGAAATTGGCGTTGAGCCACATTTCCATCTGCCACGAGGCGAAATCCGTCCGGAGCGCCAGCCTTGGCTCGACTGACCTTTGCCTGACGTCCTTCCCGAGAAGCCTGCCCGCCCCAAGATTCATCACCGGCCGGACGTTCATCTTTGCCCCGCTCTTCATCTCAAGCTCCGGGGCAGTAAGATGCAGGATTGAGAGGCTCATGAAGGAGGCTTCGGACTGGTAGAAGGCCCCGAGGCCGGCGTCGAAAGCCGTCTGGCTGTCGTCGGCCCCCGAGAGGGCCTCGTCGGACTCCTGGTGAAACCCGCTCGGCAGGTCGGCTGGCGACGTGTACAGGTCTGAAGTCCCGAACTTTACATTGTAGGCTCCGAACCTCGCCCCAAGCCCCAACATACCCTTGTCCAAGTATATGTGGAAACTGTACTCGCCCCCGAGGCAGAGGGCCGTCACCGGCCCCACCTTGTCCTGCACCGCCAAGACTCCGATCCCGTGGAAATTCTTGAGGAAGCTAAGCTCGGCGTCAGCGGCGAGAAAGAACTGCGTCGGAGCCCCGTCGAACCCTATCCATTGCTGCCTGAAGGCGGCAGTGACGTCGACGAGACCGGAGCGACCGGCCGCACCAGGGTTGACGGCCGAGGGCATGAGGAACGAGCCAGAAAAGAGGGGTTCGCTCTGCGCCTTAGCCACTTGGCAGTACAAAACGCAAATTAAGGTAAAAAATGCCGATAATGCACGTCTTGCATAAAAAATTCTCAGTTTGACGCTCTTAGCTACCAGCATATTAAACGGATTTACAGCAGGTTGCGGCGTTGATCGAGCCATTTTTTTCAAGGTGTGCGCACCGGTTTGTGTACCGCCTGTGTTCATCATCTTAATGTAAGTAACGAGCGTGACGGCACTTTATTGCACTTCATTTGTACGTTTATTGTTTTGCCGTTGTTGCATTAGCTTTTGCAGTTTTAGAGGCCGACTTTTTAGACGTTTGTTTTTCAGATGTTTGCGTTGCCGTGGCCTTCTTGGCCGCAGTTCTTGTATTCTTCTTCTCGGGGTCGGCCCCCTGCTCCTTGCAGAGCCTCAGGCAGTCGTCGAGCGTGAG
>CAKVCS010000015.1 GCA_934725785.1 uncultured Bacteroidales bacterium
AAGAACGAGAGCGTCAGCCCGGTGGGCTCCCACAAGCTCAACTCCGCGCTCGCCCAGGCCTTCTACTGCAAGCAGCAGGGCGTGACCAACGTCACGACCGAGACCGGCGCGGGGCAGTGGGGATGCGCGCTGTCCTACGCCGCCAAGCTCTTCGGACTCGAAGCCGCCGTCTACCAGGTCAAGATAAGCTACAACCAGAAGCCCTACAGGCGGAGCATCATGCAGACCTTCGGCGCGCAGGTAACGCCTTCGCCATCCATGTCCACCCGCGCCGGCAAAGACGTCCTCACGCGCGACCCAAACAACCAGGGCTCGCTCGGCACTGCCATATCAGAGGCTGTCGAGCTCGCCCTCTCAACTCCCAACTGCAAGTACACGCTCGGCTCCGTCCTCAACCATGTAGCCCTCCACCAGACCGTCATTGGCCTCGAGGCCGAGAGGCAGATGGACATGGCTGGCGAGTATCCCGACGTGGTCATCGCATGCTTCGGCGGCGGCTCCAACTTCGGCGGCATAGCCTTCCCTTTCCTGCGACACAACATTAAGGAGGGGCGGAAGACGCGTTTCGTGGCCGCCGAGCCTACTTCATGCCCTAAGCTTACGCACGGCGTCTTCCAATACGACTATGGCGACGTGGCTGGCTATACGCCACTCCTGCCCATGTTCACGCTCGGCCACAACTTCATGCCCGCCAACATCCACGCGGGCGGGCTTCGCTACCACGGCGCGGGAGCCATCGTCAGCCAGCTGCTCAAGGACGGCCTTATGGAGGCTGTCGACGTACGCCAGCTCGAGAGCTTCGAGGCCGGTCTCCTCTTCGCGAGGACAGAGGGCATCATTCCCGCGCCCGAGTCTTGCCACGCCATAGCCGCCGCCATCCTGGAGGCCAACCGTTGCAAGGAGGAGGGCAGGGGCGAGACCATCCTCTTCTGCCTCTCAGGCCACGGCCTGATAGACATGAGCGCCTACGACCAGTACCTCAGCGGAAGCCTTCAGGACTATGTGGTGTCCGACGAGGAGGTGGCGCGCAACATTAGCAAAATAGAGAAGATTCTATAAAACGCGCGCAATACCACATGGCGCATCGTTTCGCCGCACGGCCAGCCTCTGCTGGTGGCCGTGCGGTTTTCAAATGTAAAAAGGTTCCATATGAGTAGCACTGTCCCCGCCGATGGAAGCCAGCCGGCGTTCTTGCGCTCGGCCGCGTTCGTCATGGCAGTCTCTTCGGTCGCCCTCGTGGTGGCCGTCCTCGCCGCCGTAAGGCTCGTCTTCATTTTCAGGTTCGGCTCTCTCTCTCTTTTCGCCGACAATGCAGCGTCGCTCCCGCTCTTCCTCCTCAACGCCTTAAGATATGACGCCCAGGTGGGGGCCTACGTCTCTTTCCCAGTTCTCGCCGCCGCGCTTTTTGTGGCCGTAAGCCCGCGGCGGTTTTACAGCCGCGCCATGCGTTTCTCGAGCGTCTGGCTCGCCGTGGCTGTCACCATTGTCGGGATTGTCGACATGGCCGACATCCATTGGTATGCCAATTTCAGCCGTCATTTCGACATAGTGGCTTTCGATTTCTTTGACGAGGAGCCTGCCGTGCTCATCAAGGGCATTGTCAGCGAGGCCCCGATAGTCCCTTTGCTGGTTGGCGGCGCTCTTGTCTTCCTGCTCGCCTGGTTCTTGGGGCGTTGGCTCGTCTCCTGCTCCCTCTCCTTGGCTCGGCGCGCCCGGCCGTGGGCGGCCGTCGTGGTGGCCGTGGCTGTTGTCGGCGTCGCCGCGCGCGGCAGCCTTGGCACTTTCACGCTCCGCCCCGAGGATGTCTACGTGTCCACGTCACAGCGGCTGAACGACTGCGTGCCAAACGGCATCTTTATGCTCAAAAAGGCATGGAGCGAGAGGAGCAGGCAGTTCAAGATGGACTCCGACGAGGCCATACTCTCCGCCGCCGGCTTCAACTCGGAGCATGAGGCTGCCGCGGCATGCCTTGGTGTGGCCGACGACCCTTCACTCACTGCCGACTCCGCCCTCGTCGCCGTCACGTCGGCCCACCCGCGGTGCCAGGGCTACGATGTCGTCCTCATTGTGTGCGAAAGCTGGGGGCGCAAGCTGATGGACTACGATGCCAAATATGGCATGGACCTCCTGTGCTCCATGAGGCGGCACCTCGGCGAGGATCTCCTTTTCAAGAATTTCCTCTCCGCCACAAATGGCACGATAGACGCTGTCGAGGCTTTCACCACCTCGTGCCCCTTCCCGCGGCTCTTCACGAGCCGATACCGCGACACGGACCTTCCGCTCTCCTCCGCGCGGGTGTGGGCCAATGCGGGATACTCCACGCATTTCGTCTCGGGCATAGAGATCTCGTGGCGCAACCTTCAGGAGGTGCTGCCACACCAAGGCTTCGATGACGTCACGGGCAAGGTTGAGATTCTCGGTCAAATGCCGGACGCCCAGGTCAACCACACGTGGGGCGTGTATGACCACTCGATGCTCTCCTTCCTCCTGCGCAAGCTCCAGTCGCCATCGCCCGACGGCAAGCCAAGGTTCTTTATGGCGCTTACGTCGACCAACCACACGCCATTCGAGTTCCCGGCGGACTATGACCTGCCCCGCCTCGGCGTGCCGTCCGATCCGGCTGCCTTCGCTGTCGAGGACAAGGATGTCGTCTTCGACTACCTCCGCGGCTATCAGTACACCAGTAAGGCCATCGGCGACTTCATCTCCGCGCTCAAGGCCTCGCCCGAGGGGGCGCGCACCGTGGTCGCCATCACGGGGGACCACAACACGCGGCTCGTACTGCCATATCCCGAGGGCGAGGACCCTATGCTCAAATACTCCGTCCCGCTATACCTCTACGTGCCGGGCATGCCGGCTGCCGAGGCCGAGCGGGTCAGCGGTCGTTTTGGCTCGCATCGCGACGTGATCCCCACGCTCGCGCAACTCACGCTGCCCGGCGCTGAGTATCTTGCGGACGGGCAGGACCTCCTCGCCGACTCCATACCGGGCGGCACGTGCGGCGTCAACGTCGCGCTCCGGATATTCTCCCCCGACGCCGATGCCGACGCCATCAATCGGCGTCTCAGCGCCATCTGCGCGCTCAAGAAGATTTGGTTCAAGAGGCGGTTCGCCCGATGACAAAAGGTTGAGCCCCGGCGCGCTGCCAAGCGCGCCGGGACTCACTGTTTATGTCTCTCCCGGGGCTGTTCACACCATGTTGACCTCGGCTGTCAGCTCAATGCCGAACGCCTCCTTCACGCGGCTCTTCACCGCCTCGCACATCGCCATTATGTCTCTCCCCGTCGCCCCTCCCTTGTTCACAATCACAAGGGCTTGGCGGTCGTGGACGGCCGCGGGGCCAAGGCTCTTGCCTTTCATCCCGCTTTTCTCTATCAGCCATCCCGCGGGTATTTTCACTTTCCCCGAGGGCGTGTCGAAATGAGGCATGTCGGGGTGCTCAGCCCTTATGGCGTCGGCTTTCGCCCGATCCACCTCGGGGTTCTTGAAGAAGCTGCCGGCGTTGCCCTGCACCTTGGGGTCGGGCAGCTTCGAGTCGCGTATCTTTTTTATCGCCGCCCTTATGTTGGCGGCGGTCAGCTCTGCGCCGTCGGCCTCCATCTGCTGGCGGATGGCGCCGTAGCCGAGCTTGAAGCCGGGCTTGTTGTTCAGGCGGAATGTCACGTGGGTTATCACGCCGCGTCCCCTCATCTCGTGTTTGAATATGCTGTCGCGGTAGCCGAATCGGCACTCCTTGGCGCTCAGGTCGAACATTCCTGGCTCGTCAGCCCATACGCCCTCGACGCTCATTATCGTGTCTTTCGCCTCCACGCCATATGCGCCGATGTTCTGAACTGGCGAGGCTCCCACGTGCCCGGGTATGCCGCTCAGGTTCTCGACCCCGTAAAGCCCGTTCTCTATCGTCCACCTCACGAAGTCGTCCCACTCCACGCCGGCCCCTACGCTTACGTATGTGTGGTCACTGTCGGCAAGCCGAACCTCCACGCCGCCTATCAACGGGCGTATTATGGCCCCCTTGAAGTCGCTCAGCAGGAGGATGTTGCTGCCGCCGCCTATCACGTAGCGCCTCTTGCCATGCGTGCGCTTCAGCGCCTCGTGAACTTCCTCCTCGTCATAGCAGTCGTACATCTCGTCCGCTATGGCCGAGATGCCAAATGTATTATACTGTCGGAGGTCGACTTTCTCGAATTTTTCCATTGGGGTCCTTTAGTCTCTGTCTTGCTCGCTAAGTTACTACATAAAAGAACCATATGGCTGGGACTTTCAGCGTCTTTATGAAGTTTTAAGTATACGTTAAAGCCTTGTGATTTATGTTGATATGCATATTGATGCAAATTAGTCGCACCTTTTTTTCTCATTCTGAATGTTTTTTACCACTTTTGCCTGTTGTATGCCTCCTCATAAAGGCTCACTTAGATAACAGGATGTTGCGCAATATTTTCGTCTTTCTGACACTGCTAATGCTTCTGCCTTGTGCGGCCGAGGCTCAGTATAATAACCCGCGAGGCCGATTGCCTAAGCAGCTGCTGGGCCTTTCGGTCGGATTCCGGGCGGGCTCCACCGTATATTTCGGCGACCTCGTTGATGCAGGGCGGGCAAGATGGACTGTCGGGGCCTTCGTCGAGAAGTCTGCCACGAGCTGGCTGGCCTTCCGGGGGCAGGTCGACGCAGGTCAGGTCCACGGCTCACAAGCCGAGGGCATCGAGTTCAAGTCTTTCTTCGCCGACCTCAACATCATAGCCAAGGTCAGCTTCCTCGACCTCATCCAGGGCTACGACGACGCCCGCTCCATATGTCCATATTTCGGGCTTGGCGCCGGTGGCGTCCTCTTTAACTGCAAGAAGAACCCCGACGAGAGCAAAATCGATGTCGAGTCTTACCTCGCCGAGGCCGAAGCCGGCGGATGGGAGGACCTGGCGCAAAAATGGCTCTACTACGACGGCGGCATGAAGGGAGCGGCCGACGCCGTCGGACTCGTAGGCGTGCGATACGCAGCCACGTCCAAGCTTTGGGTCTCGCTCGAGGCGCAAGGCAACATAGTCTTCTCCGACGAGCTTGACGCGCACTCGGGATATCCCGACGGGAAGGGCGGATGGGTCGAGTCCGATGGCAAGTACGACTGCCTGTGGACCATTGCCGCCGGCATCCAATACAGGTTCTACAGTGTCTCGAAATACACAAGCTCCTCCAAATACTCGCGCAAGAACTACCTCAAGACCCGCAAAATATACGAGCGCAACGCTAAGCGCATGAGGCGTCGCTAAGGCGGTTCAGCCTGAGCATGCAAGGTGACGAAAAAAAAAGACCGCAGGCCTTGGGACGTGTCAGCTCCCACGGCCTGCGTCTCTTTATGCGACAGACGTTGGCCCGCGCCACAGTCAACATTTTTTTACCGTGTCCGAATTCAACCTCACATCCCCATATCAACCCACGGGCGACCAGCCCGAGGCAATAAGGCAGCTCGTCAACGGAGTCGAGGCCGGAGACAAGAGCCAGGTGCTGCTCGGTGTCACAGGCTCGGGTAAGACCTTCACCATCGCCAACGTCATTGCGCGGACGCGAAGGCCGACGCTCGTGCTGAGCCACAACAAGGCCCTCGCCGCGCAGCTCTACGAGGAGTTTAAGGCCTTCTTCCCGGATAACGCCGTCGAGTACTTCGTCTCTTACTACGACTACTACCAGCCCGAGGCCTACATTGCCGCCACCGACACGTATATCGAGAAAGACCTCGCCGTCAACCAGGATCTCGACAAGCTCAGGCTCAGCTCTACCATGGCGCTCATGAGCGGAAGGCGGGACATCGTGGTCGTCTCGTCGGTCTCTTGCCTCTACGGGCTCGGAAACCCCGAGGACTTCTACGGGGGAGTCATACGGGCCAAGGTGGGGCAGCTCATCACGCCCACAACTTTCATGCGGCAGCTCCAGGAGTCTCAGTATTCGCGAAACGAGGTCTCGTTCGACAGGTGCAACTTCCGTGTCAAGGGAGACACCATTGACGTCTTCGTGGCCTACGAGGACTACGCCTACAGGTTCATTTTCTTTGGCGACGAGATTGATAGCATTGAGACCATCGACCCCGTCTCGGCCGACACCATAGCCGAGGTCGACGAGGTCACCATTTACCCTGCCAACCTGTTCATAACCAGCAAAGACAAGATTCACGACGCGATCCGGCATATACAAGACGACCTCGTCATCGAGACCCAGGCTTTCCGCGACGCCGGCAAGGAGGTCGAGGCCAAGAGGCTCGAGCAGCGCGTAACGTACGATATGGAGATGATCAAGGAACTCGGCTACTGTCCTGGAATTGAGAACTACTCGCGCTACTTCGACGGCAGGGCGGAAGGTGCGAGGCCCTATTGCCTGCTCGACTATTTCCCCAAGGACTACCTGCTCGTCATCGACGAGAGCCACGTCACTATACCGCAGATCCACGCCATGTACGGCGGCGACCGCAAGAGAAAGGAGAGCCTCGTCGACTTCGGATTCCGACTGAGGGCGGCCAAAGACAACAGGCCCCTCAAGTTCGAGGAGTTCGAGCAGATGACCAACCAGGTCATATATGTGTCGGCAACGCCTGCCGACTACGAGCTCAAGCAGGCCGGCGGGGTCATCGTTGAGCAGGTCGTGCGACCCACGGGGCTGCTCGACCCGCTCATCGAGGTCAGGCCGAGCCTCAACCAGATAGACGACCTCATGGAGGAGGTCTCAAAGCGCATCAAGGCCGACGAGAGGACTCTCGTGACCACCCTCACCAAGCGCATGGCCGAGGAGCTGAGCGAGTACATGGCGCGCCTCGGCGTCAAGTGCGCGTATATTCACTCCGACGTCGACACCCTCGAGAGGGTCGAGATCATGCGAAAGCTGCGCGAGGGGGTCTTCGACGTTCTCATTGGGGTCAACATGCTGCGCGAGGGTCTCGACATGCCCGAGGTCTCGCTCGTAGCCATCCTTGACGCCGACAAGGAGGGGTTCCTGCGAACGGAGAGGTCTCTGACGCAGACCGTCGGACGCGCGGCGCGCAATCTCAATGGCCTCGCCATCATGTACGCCGACAAGGTCACGCCATCAATGCAGGCGACAATCGACGCCACAAACGCGCGCCGCGCCAAGCAGATGGCGTACAACAAGGAGCATAACATCACGCCCCGGGGGCTCAACAAGGCCATAGCCCACAGCTCGCTACTATCCCCCTCCGCCGATGATCAGCAGGCTGTAGCCATGGTGGCCGAGGATGAGGCCGAATACCAGTCCAAGAACCCCGCCGGCATGACCAAGGACGAGCTGAGAAAGGCCGTGGAAAAGGCAAAGAGGGCAATGAAGAAAGCGGCCAAGGACATGAACTTCATAGAGGCCGCGCAGCTGCGCGATGAGATGAAGTCCTTGCAGCAGCGTCTCGACGCCATGCCTTAGTTCCCGCCGCCTGTTTGCGTTTTGTGCGCCAAAAAGACGTTATATTTGCGCAGCGTATCCGCACACCTGAAATCTCAATTGACTGATGAATAGCAAATACATAAAGTCCCTGCCCATCGCCATCGCGATAGGCCTCGCTGCCAGCGGCGCCGCCTGCGCCAAGGGCGACGGCAGTGTCACAGTATCGCCGGTGGCGTCCGATGCCGATGCGGCAAACGGCGGAGTGGTCTACGCGCTGCCGCGGACCGTGCTGCGTGTCAAGCTCACCGCGCGGGCGGTGGTCCAGACCGCCGGCCCGTTCTACCAGTATTCAACCCGCCTGCTCAACCTGACCGACGTCGTCACGCAAAACGAGGTCAAGTGGTCGCTCGTCTCCGCCGACGTCGAGACTGTGGGCGTGGCGGACTATGAGCGCAGGTTCAAGGTCACAGCCCGTGGCGGAGCCCCGATGCCGTCATTGAGCCTGTCCGCCGACGGCGTCCTCCTCGCGGCCAACGCGCGTGCCGAGGCTGCGACAGAGCAGGCTGAGCCGGCGGATCAGGTCGAGGTGAGGTTCGCCGATTTCTCGGGCGTACCGCTTTCGCAGTCCGTCCTCTCCCGCACCTCCAAGGCCGCTATGGCGGAGGATGCCGCGCAGTCCATATACGCGCTGCGCTCCGCGCGCGTCAGCCTCATATCGGGGGACCGCGAGACCTCGTTGCCCGATGCAGGATCTCTCCAGACGGCTCTGAGGCGCATTGACGACTTGGAGCGTCAGCACGTTGAGCTCTTCGCGGGGCGGCGCGACACGCTCACCGTGGTGCGGTATGTCGACATAGTCCCAGACTACGACGGGGCTAACAGTCAGATACCCTTGCGATTCTCAGAGACGGCCGGCTTCGTCGATGCCATGGACCTCACCGGCAAGCCCGTCTATGTCGACCTCGAGTTTAGCGACGTCGCTCATGTCAGCGAACTGCCTGCGGACTCCAAGCAGCGCAAGTCCGAGCCTCTCACGGGGCTGCGCTACTGCCTCCCGGGCTGCCTCTCCGTGAGGGTGCTCGACCGCAACGTCCTTCTCTGCCAAAAGTCGGTGCTGTGTTCGCAGAACGGGCAGCTGGCAACCCTCCCCGCCGATATCCTGACATCCCGGCTCGTATCACTTGACCCCGCCACGGGCGCGCTCGTACGCCTCGCGCCCCTTGCGGAACGATAAAGATGAAATGCGGCCGCGCCCGAGCGTCATTCCCGCGCGGCCATACGCCAAACTTACATATGGAAATCAACGATAACCTTCTGTCTCTCGAGCCTGCTCCTGTCTGGAGGCAGTTCAGGCAGCTCACGCTCATACCGCGACCGTCGGGCCACGAGTCCGCGGCTCTCGACTACGTGGAGTCTTTAGGCCACTCCCTCGGCCACGAGGTGCTGCGCAGTGGTGGCAATGTCATCATCCGCGCCAAGGCCACCCCGGGCTATGAGGACCGCATCCCGGTGATTCTTCAAGGGCATGCTGACATGGTGCCGCAGAAGAACGGCGACGTCAATCACGACTTCCTTCACGATCCCGTCCTCACGCGCGTTGTCGACGGCTCTGTCTTCGCCACGGGAACGACCCTCGGGGCCGACAATGGCATAGGGGTCGCCGCGGCGCTCGCCGTGCTCGCCGACAGTTCTGTGCCCCACGGCCCGCTCGAGATCCTCGTCACGCGCGAGGAGGAGACCTGCATGGGAGGGGCCACGGCTCTCGCCCCGGGAGTGCTCAGCGGGCTGATGCTGCTCAATCTCGACTCCGAGGAGTGGGGAGGGCTCTGCATCGGCGGGGCGTCGGGGGTGGACGTCAACGTCACTTTCCATACCGCACAGGTCGAGACCGCCGACACCGACGTGGCGGTGCGCCTCAAGATTGACGGCCTCAAGGGCGGGCATTCTGGCATGGACATAAATCTCGGCCGGGCTAACGCTAACAAGCTCATGGCGCGCTTCCTCAAGTTCGCGGCCGCCAACTACGAGAGCATGCTCGTCAGCTTCAACGGCGGCAACATGCGCAACGCCATCCCGAGATCCGCCGAGGCGACCGTCACCATCGACGAGGAGGACTATGACGACTTCCTGGAGGCCGTCGACGAGTTTGAGGACATGTACCGCTCCGAATACGCCTCCACCGAGCCGCAGCTCACTTTCACTGCGGAGAAGGCCCAGCTCCCACCGACAGTCATCGACGAGATGACGGCCGACGACCTCATAAACGCGCTCCAGGCCGCGCCGAACGGGGTCATACGCATGAACCCGGACATGCCAGGCATGGTCCAGACCTCCTCCAACATGGCCATCGTCAAGACCCAAGACGGCAAGATATCCGTCAATTTCCTCGTCCGCAGCTCGTCCGAGAGCGAGAGGGACGACGTTGTCTCGTCAATCGACAGCGCTTTCCGCCTGGCCGACGCGCACGTCGAGACGTCGGGCGAATACCCGGGGTGGCAGCCCGATGTCCACTCAAAGGCGCTCGCCGTCGTCAAGGACGCGTACCTCAGCCTCTTCGGCGAGGAGCCTAAGGTCTACGCCGTCCACGCGGGTCTCGAGTGCGGCATATTGGCCGACTCCTACCCCAATTGGGACATGATCTCGTTCGGCCCCACGATCCTCCACCCGCACTCCCCCGCCGAGAGCGTCAACATAGAGAGCGTGCAGAAGTTCTGGACGCTACTCAAGGAGGTCCTTAAGAACATCCCCAAGGCATAACGTCATGCGCAAAATATTCATAGCCCCCGCCGCGGCGCTGCTGCTGTCCGCCTCGGCATGCGTCCCTACCAGCAAGTTCCAGCAGTGCCAGAAAGCCACGGCCGACGGCCGGCGGCAGATTGAGGCGCAAGACGTCACAATCGGGCAGCTGCGCACGCAGCTCGCGGAGCTCAACGCGGACTTGTCCGACGCCAAGAGACTCGCGGGCACCCTCGCGCAAGACACCGCCCTTGCCGGAGTCCGCAACCGTACGCTCTCCAACCGCCTCGATGTCCTCCAAAACGACCTCGCGGCGCTCGCCGCGAAGATGGGCGACGTTCCGGAATACCGGTCGCTCATGAGCCACCTCTCGCACATGCAAGACGAGCTCGCCACCAGCACCGACCAGCTCATAAGCTCCGAGAGGAGCCTTGAGCGGCAAAAGGCGGCGCTGGCCGAGGCCAACAAGTCCCTTGCCGAAAGCGAGGAACTGTTGCAGCAGAGCAATGAGGCGCTCGCCAACAAGACGCAAGAGGTGGCGGACAAGCAGCGCGAGATCGCGTCAAAACAAGCCGAGATAGAGAGGCAGGCCGCGCGGCTCAGGGAGCTCGAGAAACAGCTCAAGGCGAAAGACGAGGCCATGGCGAGCCTCAAAGGGTCCATAGCCGAGGCGCTCGTGGGCTTTTCGCCCGACGAGCTGACTGTCGAGCATAAGAACGGCAGGGTGTACGTATCTCTCGAGGAGAAGCTGCTGTTCGCCTCCGGCCAATATGAGGTCAATAACAAGGGAGTGTCCGTCATCCGCAAAATTGCGGCCGTACTCAAAGACGTTTCCGCCGATGTGGACATTTCCGTTGAGGGCCACACGGACAATGTGCCGCTCCGCGGGCAGGTGATACAAGACAATTGGGACCTCAGTGCCAAGAGGGCGACGTCCGTCGTGCGAATCCTCATTGCCGGCGGGGTCTCGCCCGAAAGGATACAGGCCATTGGGAGGGCCGACACATCTCCCGTGGCGGACAACGCCACTGAGGATGGGCGTTGCCGAAACCGCCGCACGGAGATCGTTCTGACCCCCAGGATTGACCAGATTCTTAAGGCGCTGTAGGCCAATCGCGCAGGTAGCCTCCATGCAGTCAAGCCGGTAGCCACCGGGCTATCGGGAAATGACATAAAAATGGACCGTCCCCCGTCTCTTGCGGGTGGGCGGTCCTTCTTTTGCCGGATACTCAGGTCACGCCTGCCAAGAGTCGTCTTTCTGCACCTCTTCCACGCCCTCTATCTTGTCAAGGTGGGACTCTATGAAGCGCAACTCGTCAAACGAGTGAATGAAGAAGCGGATGGAGCAGTCCACTATGCTGTCCTCCGTAACCGTGTGCAGGCTGTCTATGGAGAGCCCGAGCTTGTTCGTTATGCAGTCCGTAAGGTCCGACAGCAGGTGATACCTGTCTATGGCTTTTATGTGCACTTGCGC
Organism: uncultured Bacteroidales bacterium; assembly: GCA_934725785.1. Classification (GTDB taxonomy): domain Bacteria; phylum Bacteroidota; class Bacteroidia; order Bacteroidales; family Marinilabiliaceae; genus W3P20-009. The sequence continues at coordinate 11,585 of CAKVCS010000015.1, forward strand.
CTGATAGAGGATGCCGGGTTCCTCCCTGAAGTCCACGGACTCTATGGAGTCGCCAAACTGCGTGGCGAGGCGTATGACTATGGGGCAGTTGCGCTTGTGGACGGTCACGCCGCCGCTCGCCTCCCTGAAGCCTATGACCTCGTCTCCCGGTATGGGGTGGCACTCCTTGCAGCGGCAGTACGTCGGCTTGGGCTGTGAGGCCAGGTATGTGCGCAGAAAGCGTTTGGCCTTGTATGTCAGGACGTGGTTTTGCCAGTCGGGCTGGGGTTCTATGGCGTCGTCTGTGCCTATCTCGACGCAGTCGCCGCGCCGCAGCTCGGTCTTTATGCTGCTCAGCTTGCCGTTTATGCGCGCGTATTTGGCGTGGCTGCCTATCTTGCTGTGGACCTCGAACGCGAAGTCCAGGGCGGTGGCTTTCTTTGGCAGTATTATGGCGCGGCCCTTGGGCGTGAAGACCATTATGTCGTCATTATAGAAAGACGTCGCCACGTTCTCTATGAAGCTCTCGGTCATGCTGTGCTGAGCCAGGTCTTTTAGCACTGTGCGGAACTTCTCGAGCCATATGTTGATGTTCTCCTCAGACCGCGTCGCCATGCAGCCCATCCGGGAGTCTTTCACCATCTGTTCGCTGCTTATGTGAACCTCCTCCCATTGGCCGTGGTCGGAGAGCAGCTTCACGTGGAAACATCTGTATCCGTTGCCTTTGGGGTTGTCAACGTAGTTGGCTATGCCGCCCGGCTTTTCGCGGAACCTGTCGGTAAGCAGCGAGTATATCAGCAGGCATGTGTTTTTCTCCGTCCGCTTTTGCTTGTCTGGGAATATGATGGAGACGAAGTGCCTGTGCTCGGTGTGCCAGAAGTCGCGGTTGTTCTTCTGCATCTTGCGCCATATGCTGTATGGCATCCTGTACTCCACCTCTATCCGTGCGCAGATGTCGTTAGCGTCGAGCACCTCCCTTATCTGGCTCACGAAAGTGTCCAGCGTCTCGCGGTTGTCGGTCTGGTCGCGGCGGAGCATGTCCTCCATCTCCGCGTACTCGTGCGGGCATCGGTAGCGGAAGCTCAGGTTTTCAAGCTCGGTCTTTATTTTATACAGCCCCAGGCGGTTGGCCAGCGGGGCGTAGAAGTAGTCCGTCTCGCCCGCTATCTTCATCTGCTTGTCGGGCCGCATGCTGTCCAGGGTGCGCATGTTGTGCAGGCGGTCGGCCAGTTTCACGAGTATCGCCCGTATGTCATACCTCACCGAGTCGAGTATCTGCTTGAAGTTGTCAAGCTGCTTGCTCATCTCGTAGTGGTCTTTCTTCTGCTTGGTCACCACGCGCACCAGGAACGCCACGTCCGCCCCGAACTTCTTCTCTACGTCGTCCACGGTGTACGGGGTGTCTTCCACCACGT
>CAKVCS010000016.1 GCA_934725785.1 uncultured Bacteroidales bacterium
CACGACTGGCAAATCAGCAAAGTCAAGTGAAGGATCCGTGCGAGTATTTGCGCAACCCCACCGCCAGAACGCTGCCGTTTTTATTGGAAAAATTACTTGATCGTGAAAAAGAGATTCACCTTGATGGGGTTAGCCATAATGGGCTTTACGTCATGCTCTGACAACTTTTTTGAGCAAACAGAACAAGAGCCAGAAAGCACGGATACGATTACAGTCTGTACTGAAAGTGGAGATGAATTGAAGTCCGACTTCGCCCAGGCTCTATCATCGGCCATCGCGGTACGGAAGGACGTGAGAGAATTCCTCAAAGAGCAGGCTCTTACCCAATTCGACAAAAACTATGATATCCTTTACATTGCCGTTAAGGACAAGAAAATAAGTGGGCATAGCTTCAGGGATATTCTCGCGTCCTATTGCTCCGAAGAGAAACTTGCGGCAATAGAACGGAGCATCCCCCTGCTGAATATATACCTTACCAAGATAGCCCCGCTGGGTGTCTACCCGGAGGAGCTTGATACGTCAGATGACGAGATTCCAACTGCCGTTGCAATGCCGGATAGCACACATCTATACGTCAACGGTAAACATGTCGAGAGTATTGCGAAAGGAGACGTTCCGGATTTCCATGTTTTCGTAGTAGGGGAGAATCAAAGAGTTGTTATCAACAAAGTTAATAATGGCAACCTGAAATCGGTACCATTATTTGTATTCGCATTTAAAGACCCAGTATTCGATGGTACCAAAGGGACCGAAACAGCAGCTTAAAGAGTTTATCGGTGTCTGGCTCTTGCCTAAGCAAGCATACCATTGATTCCTACAAATATTTCAACCGCGACGACAACAGTATATATCAAAAAGCGTTACAACGCGACTACATATACTACGGTATAACTCAAGAGCATCAGCAGGGAAGCCGGAATCGGTCAATATCGGAACATATATGCAAAATAAAAGTGGACCCTAAAACTTTCTTCAAGATTAGGGATCACGAGGATGATGCAAAACTGCGTGAAGACCCTGACATAATAAAAAATACATGCAGGACTATTGGCCACACTGCAAGTACCGAAGAATTAATTAATAATATGTGGTCTCAAGGCTCTTACGATTTTCGCTTTGACATAAATAAAGTCGGATGAAGGAAATGCCGAAAGCGTGTATGTGCCAGCCAGGCCAGAAGACTTGTGGGACTTCCATATAGAACACTGGTATCGTCATAAGACGAAGTTCCGACATTCTCGCCACCACTACACAATAGACCCAAGTAAGTTTACTGCTAAAGAATACAGACCAACCTTTAGCCCAAATCTAGGAAAATGGAATATAGCGGACGAAGCTCTATACCGTTACGTAAACGTGTGGGAAGAGGACAATGGTACAGAGATTGAGGACAAGTATAGTTACGAAATGACAAAAATTAAATCAACTCACTTTTCCGGTGACCTCAAGTTGTCTATAGGCCTAAAGAACACAAAGGCGGAGAATGATTACAACCTTACCACAGACAAAAAGGAAACAGAAAAAGTTACACGTGAAGTTGTTGTTAAGAGGAAAGACGGCTCAGACTTCCTTGGGAAAGTAGCAATATACTACTACGACCCTGTAATCGAAAGTGTCAACGGCGACGAATGCTCTATTCACGAATACAACACAGGCTTAATAAGTTTTACTGTAGCCGCATATTAATCACCTTTCTATATCAATCATGAAGCAGCATATAATATTCACGGCCGCATTGTTATTGTTGCCATTGCTCTCTTTTGCCCAAGAAAACGGTCTTAGCAACCGAGTCACACTCTCTTATGAACTGATGAATCTTGATTGGATGAATGAGGACGATGCGGCAAGCGTGGCAAAGGGCATATCGGCAGGTTACGCAAGGATGACGCAAGTCGGGCCGAGGTCTGGCATATTCATTGAGTATGGTGGTAAACTCGCATGGCTGCACAGGGTGAAAAAGGGCGGTTACATGGGCTACACGACTTACCGCTCAAATTTCTTGAACGCGTCTCTGGCAGTGAATGCGGCTAGACCTTTCTACATGCGTGGAAAAGACTTTGCAATTTCTCCATTCTTCGGGCCAAACCTTAAGTTTAACCTGATAGGCAAACACAAAGAGACGTGGGAGAGCAAAGACGGCTGGCATAACAGACGAACCAACTACCTGAGCCGCGACGAGCGGTATCCGGCAAAAATATTCCAATTTGGCCTGAACATAGGTGCAGGGTTCACATTCAGGAACTTATACGCCAGCTATACGTTCCAGCCGGATTTGTCAAAATATAGGGACGGAGGAATCTACGAGGGTCAATTCGAGTGCACGACAAACACTAACGTATTCTCGGTAGGCTACTGCTTTTAGAATGCATAAGACGAGATAATCCCGTTGCGCCCCACAATCCATACGGACTGCGGGGCGCAACTCGTAAAAAGGGGATATCTCTCAATCACATAAAGGCAGTATATGCCGGGCTTCTGTTCAAATACCATTATAAAAAGGCATAGCCACAAAGTCGGCAACGGCTTCTGTATGAATATTAGTCGCATACCGGCCTAATGGGCTGGGCGGCATAGCGAAACCACTGGTCGAAGTCGCCATGCGTGTAGCCCATGAAGAGGAACAAGTCCTTGGCCTGAGTGTCATTCTCGGGGTGGAGCGTGGAGGACCAATAACAGCCCTTGGCGGCATCACCGACCTGACTCCAATGGTAGACGAGAGACCCATCGGTCTCCAGATAACCGGCGAGCGGGATGAAGAGCTTATTGCCATTCTTGCCCGTGAAGAGGTAGCCCCATGCGCCGGACTGCTCGACCATCCGCGGGTCGCAGTTGTTAACAAGCTCGAGGCACTCATCGTAGGTAGGCATGCGCCACTTGCCGCCGAGAGCCACGTTCGCGGCATCGTCTGCCGGCTCAAGGCGTGTCAGCCCATCCTGCTCGTTATATTTTGTGAAAGTCCACAAGGCAATGTCATCGCAAAGGCGATACCCTTTCCAGTTGCTTTGGTCTGCCGGCTTGACCTGCGTCTCTCCCCACGAGTAGTAATTGCCCGTCCCCTCGGGCGACGACGCCCCAAGATTGAACGATGCCCAGCGGACTGAAAGACCGAGGTCAACCGCCTCCGGCTCGGCGATGGAGAGAGGCTGGCCGTCATCATCGTCGCACGAGGCGAAAGAGGCGCAAAAGGCAAGAGACGCAAGGAGCAGCAGCTTGGCGCGACTCTTGATTATTAGAGAGCTGAGAGATTGTTTCATGACATTTATTCGTGACTGATGTTAAGGCGGACCCCGGCCGCAAACGAGGCGCCGATTTTATCGGTGTAGACGAACTCTCGCCTCTTCTGCCCGAGAAGGTTGTCCACCGAGACGAAAAGCTCGAGGAAGTCGGCCGGGCGATAGTCGACCTTGGCGTTGATGGTTAGCCTGTCGGATAGCCGCTCGGAGCCGTAGGCGGTAGCGAAAGTCCGCCTGCCCACGAAGTTGGCGTAGGCGGCCACGTCAAGCCTCTTGATGGGCTTGACAATGACGCCAGCCATCCCGTAGAAAGCCGGGGTGGACTTGTGGACATGGCCGTCGCGCCTCACGGGCTCGTCCGCCTGGCTGCGGCTGAAGGTGTACTCGCGCTCGGCGAGCTTGTAGTCTATCCCATATTTCAGCGCATAATAGAGCGCGAGCGAGTTCTGGTATGTTATCCTCCGCGGGCCGTAATCGCCATTTTTGTCATAGAGGTAGCTGCCCTTGGTGAAATAGGCATCGCGCAAGGCGTCAAGGAGACTCTCCCTCTGCTCGTCTGTCATGGCAGCCACGATGGCCTCATAGTCGCCCGAGTGACTGAGGGTCACCAGGTTGGGCAGGAGGTTGGCGCCGAGGAGCGACACGTCGGTCGAGACGACGGTGCTACCGTCGGCTGAACGACCCTCCATGCAGTATATGATGTCGGAGAAGCCATCGACCATGTTGTTTATGATGCCGTCCTCGCCATAGAACTGCTGGTGAAGCGCCTCAGCCTGATTGTAGAGGTAATAGTCGTCAATGACCGTGCGCTGGACGTTGGCGTTGACCTTGGCGATGACTTTTGGCGATATGACCCAGTCGACGTTGAGGCTCAGCCCGAGCTGCCTGACCTTGTAGGGCAGATTGCCGTAGCTGCTGTTGCTGCGGGTCGTGATGTTCGCCATAAACGAGCTTTGCGCCTGCCGGATGTTGATAGGCAGGCCCGCCGCCTCGGCAATTATCTTGTTCATCGAGTCGTAGAAATTGCCGTAGCTTGTGGCCGCTTTGGCGTCTGTCGTCATCATCGCGCCATAGCCGTCGCTGAAAGAGTAGAAGGCCTCCGCGTCTATTAGCAGGCTTTGCGAAGGCTGGAATCGGTAGCCCAGCTCGACATTGTGGATTCCGACGAGGTCGGCGTCCTCGTTACCGAAGAACTCGATGACGGAGGGGTAGTCCATGCCCGTCCGCTGCCATCGGTAGTTGCTCTTGGCGTTAAGCATATTGGCTGAGCGCACACCGCGCCCGTAGTTGAGCCTGAAATAGTTGCTGTCGGAGGCCTTGAAACCGACCACGCCCTGCGCCGAGACGTTCCATTTGTCCGGCACGGAGGTCTTGTCAGCCCTGACGGCCGCGATGAGACGCCATCGCCCCTTTCGATAGTCAAGCCTGAGCGACGGGGCGAATGCGCTGAGCGTCGCCTCATCGTTGAAGAAGCCCGACAGCTCGACAGGGCCGCTGCCATAGTCGAAACTCCTCTTACGGTCACGACCATTGGCATATTGGAAGTGGAAGCCAGGACGGATATTCAGTCCGCCTACAAAGAGATCATACTCGGCCGAGGCGAAAAACTGCTTAAAGTCAGCCTGCAAGCCGGGCCGGCCCACAGCATAATCCTCGGGGCCGGCGTAGAAATTGGCGAGAAGATGCAGATCGCCAACATGCGCGTCGGCATTGACGTAGCCTTTCTTGAACTCCCTGAAGGCCATGGAATAAGGTGACTCCATGACAGTCGTCTGCATTGCGAGGGACTGCGAATATCCGCCCGAGAGGTGGACCCCCACCCTTTCCGTCGGATTGACGTCGACGTAGCCGTTGACAGCCCACGTCTTGCGCGCGAGCTCGGGGTCGTCGAAGCACTTCGTGGCGTCGCGGTACTCAAGCGGGGTGGCGGGGAAAATCTGCGTGGAGCCGTCGAACCTGGTTGATGGCGCCAGCAGGGCGAGCCGCGCGAAGTCGCCGACAGCCAATGAGGAGCCGACAGCTACGGGCGTGAGGGATCCGTTGGCCTTTAGCGACTCTATGCCCGCCTCCGAGAGGGACTGCCCGAGCAGGGACTCGTCCGCGACCAGCCATGGCGTCTGAGTCTGGACAACAGGGAGCGTTGCGTCGGCCCTCTTGCGGAGGTCATAATTGGCAGTGAGAGCCACGGCGACATTGTCAGATATCCTCTTGCGCAACCTGGCCTCGCCAATGAAAGAGCGGGTGCCGCCTGTTGCGTTGACCGTCACACCGCTCGACGAGTCGGACGGGCGGCGCGTTATGATATTGATGACGCCCGTGACGGCGTTGACACCGTAGAGCGCGGAGCATGCCCCGCGGACAACCTCGATTCGCTCCACGTCGACAATGGAGACGGGCAGGTTCTCCATTGTCATGGTGCCGATGGAGTAGTTGTGGACGACTCGCCCGTCAATCATTAGCAGGACGTTGGCATTCTCGGCGTAGAGCAGGAGATTGCCATCGGGTATGTTGGCGAGGCCTCTGAGCTGTACGTCGAAGACGCCGTTGACCTTCTGAGTCACAATGGCGCCCGGGATGAGCCGGAAGGCCTCCTCGATGCTCTTGCAGCCGAAGCTCTCCATCTCCTGGCGGGTGATGACGGTGGTCGCGAGGGGCGACTCGAACGCGCTCTCGACGCTCTTGGAGGCCGAGGCTACACTCTTGTTCATTATTATGGCGTAGAGCTCGTCGACGCTGCTGACCTCGAGCAAGTCGACCGCGAGCAGCAGATCCTCGAAAGGGAGGTCGCCGAGCTGCTCTATAGTCATCCCCATGACAGCCTCCTTAGTGAGCTTCGGCTGAGGCTTCTCTCCTTGCGCCGCGGCGGAGACGGGGAGAAGCGCCGCCATCATGATTGGTAAAAATATCTTCATACGGGTAAGATTGGCCGTTACTTTATGGTGAAGGGGCTACAGGGCCTTTCCGTTTATCAATAACGTCTTGTTCACGCTCAGCCCGTGGGCCTCAATGTTGGCCTTGCTTATGGCATATGAGAACTTGCCACCAACAAGCTCGAAAGCGATTCCCGCCCCGCGGGCGCAATGGCCCTCGGTGGCGCTTACTATCAGCACGTGTCCGCCCTCCTGCTCGCTCACGAGGGTCTCAATTTGCGCGGCCTTGGCCTCGCCGAGGAATATGACGTCGGCGTCGGAGATGCCCTGCGCCGTCGCCGACTCAGAAATGACAATAGGGCGGTCGCCAATACGCTTTGAGCCGGCAATGGTGCGCATGTCACGCGCGACGGCCTTGTCGCCGACTACGGTTATGACGAGCGGCGTGCCTGCATCGGCAACCACCCACGATGTGTTCTTGGCGAAATTGAAGATGTAGAGGGCTTGCAGCCTGGACATCTGCTGAGCGCAGGCCGTGGCGCAGGTCATAGCCGTCAGCACCACCAACAAAATTAGCCTTCTCATAATATGGTTTTCGAGTTCAAAAATGGGTGCGGCCCCAGGTTCTTGGGCTGAGCCGGGGGCTGCTTTTCTTTCCTTGCCGCGGCCGACACTCGTCCGCCGCAGAGCCTTGACGCGTGCACTGTCTTCGATGATTTGCAAATTAAAGATTTTTTAAGATATATTGCTACTCTTCACCCCCGTAAAGAGACTTCGCGTGCGCAATATTTTTATCAAGTGAAGCATTCTTTACGCGCGCCGCCACTCTTGCCATGGCTTCCCTTCAAAATAAGACTCGCAAGCGGGCGGCGCTCAATGAGCGCCGCCCGCTTGCGAGTCATGTTCATGTTCGGGGCAGACCTACTTGACGGTCAGGATGAAGAAATTCTTCTTGCCCTTCTGGATAAGGATGTATTTGCCATCGAGGAGCGCGTCAGGGCCTATGACGTCCTCTGGCGCGGACACCTTGGCTTTGTTGACCTGCAGTCCGGCTACATTTCGGCGCAAGTCGCTCTTGGAGGGGAACACAGGCGCAAAGGTTGTAAGGAGGTCGGAGACGGCCACGCCCCCGTCAATAACCTGCCTTTTGACCTCGAAAGTCGGCACGCCCTCGAAAACGGAGAGGAACGTCTGCTCGTCCATCTTGCGGAGTGTCTCCGTGCTGCCCTTGCCGAAGAGAATCTGGCTTGCCTCGATGGCCTGCTCGAGCGCCTCCTTGCCGTGGACCATTATGGTCATCTCCTCTGCCAGCCTCTTTTGCAGCGGTCGGAGCCCCGGGTCGGCAGCCTGCTCGGATACGAGCGCCCCAATCTCATCGGGCGAGAGCATGGTGAATATCTTAATGTAGCGCTCGGCATCGGCATCCGACGTGTTGAGCCAGAACTGGTAGAACTTATAGGGGCTGGTCTTCTCGGGGTCGAGCCATATGTTACCGCTCTCGGTCTTGCCGAACTTGCCGCCGTCGGCCTTGGTGATGAGTGGGCAGACAAGGGCGAAGGCCTCTCCATCTGTGGTACGGCGGATCAGCTCGGCTCCAGTGGTTATGTTGCCCCACTGGTCGGAGCCTCCGAGCTGGAGCTTGCAGTTGTAATGCTGATTGAGGTAGAGGAAGTCGTAGCCCTGCATGAGCTGGTATGAGAACTCGGTGAAGGACATGCCCTCGCGGCTCTCCTGGCTGAGGCGCTTCTTGACGGAGTCCTTGGCCATCATGTAGTTGACTGTAATATGCTTGCCTATGTCGCGGATGAAGTTGATGAACGAGTAGCCCTTCATCCAGTCATAGTTGTTGACAAGGATGGCAGCGTTAGGCTCCTTGGAGTCGAAGTCGAGGAAACGCTCGAGCTGCTTCTTAATGCACGCGACGTTGTGGTTGAGAGTCTGCTCGTCCAGCAGGTTGCGCTCAGCCGACTTCATGGAGGGGTCCCCTATCATGCCCGTGGCCCCGCCGACGAGCGCTATGGGCTTATGGCCAGCCGCTTGGAGGTGCTTGAGCAGCATGATGCTGACAAGGTGGCCAATGTGGAGCGAGTCGGCAGTCGGGTCGATGCCCACGTAGGCCGTCGTCATCTCTTTCTGAAGTTGCTCTTCAGTGCCCGGCATCATGGAGTGCACCATGCCGCGCCATTTCAGCTCTTCAACAAAATTCATCGAATGAGTTAGAACGTTTTGATTATTAAAATAGTGGGGATACCGCACCCCCTCGAGTGGTCTTATGCCCAAGACCCGCGCTAAGGTAGTCAAATTTCGCGGGGCGCAGGGCAACATGCCCGATTATAATTGCCGCGGACCCTTAGCCCGGCCAAGGGAGGGGGTCAGCACCATGGTGAGTCCGTAGGAATAGTCGAACCTCGAGTCCGAGATGTCGTGGTAGCCCTTGACGTCGAGCGAGAAACGGCCCCACGAGGATATGCGCGTGACGTAAGACGCGCTGAGTGTGAGCAGGTAGCGATCCTGCTCATAGTAGCCAGCGTCATAATTTGATATGCTCCAGAAGAGCGGGTTGCCGCGCATGGCGTAATAGTCGCGCCCGTGGAAATAGCCGGCAGAGGCCTCCAGATGCCTCGCGACAAGGCTGACCTCGGGGCATAGGGCCCACCCGTCGGCAAAAGGACGCACATCGGCCCCCGCCATCGTATGGAAAGCCAGGACGTTAACAGCGAGCGACACTCTGCTGACAAAGCCCCCGGAGTCCGCCCTAAACACGACAGACGGGGCGAACGACAGGTTCGCAAGGCTCTGCATAGGCTCTTCGTAGTCGCTCACCTGACCGCCTACATGCTCAAAGACGAGGCTCGCCGGCATTTGAAATGAGAACGCGCGGGTGTCGGCAGGATGTAGGAGCGCCTTGAGGCCGGCCGTGAAACGCTCAGGCACGGTGTCGCCCATAAAAATGAACTTACGCCAGTTGACCCACCCCTCGGCGGAGAGGCGCGGCCTGCGCACCGACAGCTGCAGACCGAGCTCGGGCCGCTCAGTGAGCTGCAGCTCGGGGTCCTGAACGGCCTCATGGAGCTGATGGCTCGCCGGGCCCGGCAGGCAACCCATTTGCACATAGAGCCAACCAGCGGCCTGCCACCTGACGGCAGCGAACGGGCGGACATAGCGCATCTTCTCCATGCCGCCATATTGCAGGGCTTGCAGGCCGGCCGTGAGGGCGAGCGGACCTCGCCCCCACGTGAGAGTGGGGCGGACCTGATAGCCTACGAGGGTGTAGCCCTCCGCCCCGGGGGCGAAGTACTCGTTGTTCTTGAAGAAGAAAACCGCGTCGAGGTCAGCCGCCGGCACGTAGGCCGGACGGTTCTCCGCGGGCGGCGCGAACCTGCCATCGGCCACCACCTCGTCAAAAATCGAGACGGGCTGGGCACGGGTGCCAATCGCCCCCGCCAGGGCTGCGAACGCCGCAAGCAGTCTGAGTCTCATGGTCTCGTCGCGTCTACTGGTGCGCAAACACCTTCTTAAGCAGGGCTGTGGTGCGCTCGTTGACGTCGGTGCGGATTTTCTTCTCCTGCTGCCCCACCTTATAGTATATGCCGTCGACGGCCTTATCGGTCAGATAGTCGGTCAAGTCGGTCTTGACCGCAGTGAGTCCCGCCGCGCGCCCGACGACCGTCGTCGCCACCTCGTTCCACGAAGACGTCATATCGTTCCACAGCGACTGTGGCGAGACGTCGCTTATGAGCTTCTTATTGACAGAAGCGCCTATATACTTGCCGAACAGGGACTTGAGGGGCGCCTTGGTCTTTGTCTTAAAATAGTCGGTCGCCGCCTGCCCCTTGCTGCGCAGGATTCCTGTGGCGTCCTGTATGGTCATGGACGTGAGCGCCGAGGCGAAGATGGGGACTGCGTTGGTCGCGGCGTCGGACGCCGCGGCGTTGATGTTCTTAATAACCTTGGTTACGAGGGCCTGGCCGCCAGGCAGCTTGCCGATATTCTTCGTGATGACCGCGGCCTCGGACGGCAGCCCTATGCGCGTGGCCACGTCATTGTAGTATCCGTTGTTCGCGCTCAAGACGCTTATGCCCGTCTTGATTCCGATGTTCAAGGCCTCCTTCAAGCCGGACGCTATCTCGGCCTGCGAGAGGGATGATTTCGCCGTCTTGACCGTGGAGAGGGCCGAGGTGAGAGAGCCCGAAGTGGAGCACCCCGTGAGCTGCGACCCCACGCCAATGCAGAGGACAGCGGCAAAGGCCGCGCGGAGAGAAGATGATATCATGGCAAACGTGGTAATTGTTAAGCAGGCAAGACACCGGGGCGCGGGGGCCGCGGCGCCTTGCCTGCGATAGTTTTATCGTTTTAGAGTGCCCGCAGGCCTATTGCGCCACGCGGAGCACCCATGCTTTCTCGAAACCTTGCAGGTTGCGGATGTCGCGGTTGGCCCTGACGGCCTCGTCGTGGTCGGGATATTGCGCCGCTATGACCCTCACCCTGCCGTCATAGTCGAGTACGGAAAGATCCGTGACCCCCCTGGCCCGCATTGATGCGATGTAGTCCTGCGCCTCCTGCCTGGTAAGGAAAGAGGCCACGACGACGCAATACGAGTCGACGTCCGTCGCTGGCTCAAGCAGATCCTCAGCGGCCTCGGGCGTCTCGGGCAGCGTTTTTTCCGGCGCGGGCGTCTCCACCGGCCTTGAGGCCTGCAAGAATGGCTGCGTCATGTCGGCGCGGACCAGGCCGGAGTCGCCCGTGCTTGGAGACACGAGCAGGAAAGCCGCCACAGCCGCGGCAGAGGCCACCGCCTTGCGCAGGTCGACCTTGCCGAGGGTGTCGAACACGTTGGTGCGCACCCTATCGGCAGCGACGGGAGCGAGACCGTAGCTCTCCACGAGGGCGTTTAGGCCCGCGGCCGGCTCAAAAGAGAGCCTCCCGTCAATGAGCATCAGCGAGCCGAAATCTGGCATCATGTAGACGCCGCCGGCATCGACCTTCTCCAGCACGCCTGACACGAAGGCGTCAATCTTGGCCTGAGCCGCGGAGTAGTCCGCAGCCTCGCCTCGCTCGGTTATGAAGTCGGCCAGCAGGCCATCGGTGTGCCTCAGGTCGGGGTTGAACGCCACCTCCTTGCGCGGGGGGAGCATCAGCCCCCTCTGCTCATCGAAAGTCGAGGCCACCCGGCGCGTTATGAACGCCCCGAGCCCCGGCACGATGACGCAGTCGTTGCGATAGAGCAGGTTAAGAATTAAAGAGGATAGCACGGCATTCTGATTTTTGGGGTTGAGTAGAGACTATGGCGGCCCGCTACAGGCTCCACTCCGCCCCGTCCTTTGTGTCTTTGATGGTGAATCCGAGCGCCGCGAGCGAGTCCCTTATCTGGTCGGACGTCGCCCAATCCTTATTCTTCTTGGCCTGGGCGCGGAGCTGTAGCAGTAGGTCCATGGCGCCTGCGAAGGCCTTGGAGTTGTCGGTCTGCGCGCCCGCGAGCCTGAGGCCGAGTATGTCCTCTCCAAAGGTCGTGAAGACAGAGCGGAGCTCGGAGAGGTCGTCGGCCGATATGGTGGCCTTGCCGTCGGCCACGAGGTTGATAGCCTTCGAGGCGTCGAACAGGTGGCTTATTACGATGGGCGTGTTCAAGTCGTCATCCATAGCCTCCTGGCAGCGCGCGCGGAGTCCCGCCACGTCGACAGTGGTTTGCGCCGCGGGCTGAATCTTCACGAGTCGCGCGACGGCGTCGCGGAGCCTGGCGAGGCCCTTCTCGGCCGCGATGAGGGCATCGTTGGAGAAGTCGACCGTCGAGCGGTAATGCGCCTGGAGGATGAAGAAGCGTATTGTCATGGGCGAATAGGCCTGCGCGAGCATCTCCTCGCCCTGCGCGTTCTTGTGGCTGCCACTGAAGAACTCCTCGAGGGTTATGAAGTTGCCGAGGCTCTTGCCCATCTTCTGCCCGTTGATGGTGATCATGTTGTTGTGCATCCAGTAGTGGACGGTCTCATGGCCGAGGGCGGCGGTGCTCTGGGCAATCTCGCACTCGTGGTGCGGGAAGATGAGATCCATGCCGCCGCCGTGGATGTCGAACTCCTCGCCGAGGTATTTTGTGCCCATGGTGGAGCACTCGAGGTGCCACCCTGGGAATCCCTCGCTCCATGGGCTGGGCCAGTGCATGATGTGCTCGGGCTGGGCCTTTTTCCAGATGGCGAAGTCGTAGGGGTTGCGCTTCTCGGACTGCCCGTCGAGCTCGCGCGTGTTGGTCAGCGTGTTCTCGAGGTCGCGGCCGGACAGCTTGCCGTAGTGGAACTTCTGGTTGTACTTCTCGACGTCGAAATATACCGAGCCGTCTGATATGTAAGCGAAGCCCGCGTCGAGAATCTTCTTGACGAACTCGATCTGCTCAATGATGTGTCCCGAGGCGTGTGGCTCAATGGATGGAGGTAGGACGTTGAGCAGCCTCATGTCGTCGTGATAGAGCGTGAGGTAGTGCTGGACGACCTCCATTGGCTCGAGCTGCTCGAGTCGCGCCTTCTTTGCAATCTTGTCCTCGCCGTCGTCGGCGTCATGCTCGAGGTGGCCGACATCGGTTATGTTCCTGACATAGCGCACCTTATACCCGAGGCTCTTGAGGTATCGGAAGAGCACGTCGAACGTTATGGCCGGGCGGGCGTGGCCGAGGTGCGCGGGTCCGTAGACTGTCGGGCCACAGACGTACATGCCCACATGGCCCGGATGTATGGGTGTGAAGACCTCCTTCTTGCGAGTGAGGGTGTTGAAAATCCTGAAATTGCTATCCATAGTGCCGCGAATTTAATGAAAATTAGGGC
>CAKVCS010000017.1 GCA_934725785.1 uncultured Bacteroidales bacterium
TAGTAGAGGAGTAAGCCCAGCGTGCCATAAGAGGCAAATGGGGCTAAGACCTGAAAGGAATGCGGCTAACAACGAATCAAGGAACAACAAAACAATTAACCAAAACAAGAAAACTATGTCAGAGGTTGCAGAAAAAGTAAAGGCAATTATCGCGGACAAGCTCAGCGCAGACGAGAACTCGATCACCTACGGCGCAAGCTTCACCAACGACCTCGGCGCCGACTCGCTCGACACCGTCGAGCTCATCATGGAGTTCGAGAAGGAGTTCGGTATCACCATTCCCGACGATGCCTCTGAGCACATCAAGACCGTAGGGGATGCAATCGAGTACATCGAGAAGCACATGCCAGAGAAGTAACCTTATTGACTTCTAAAACGAATTTATGGAGCTGAAAAGAGTAGTAGTTACGGGCTTGGGGGCTGTCACGCCTCTGGGCAACAACCTCGCCGACACTTGGCAAGGCCTGGTCTCTGGCGTGAGTGGAGCTGCGCCCATAACTCACTTCGACGCCACTAAATTCAAAACCAGGTTCGCCTGTGAAGTCAAGAATTTCGACGGTACGCAGCTTATTGGCAAAGAGGCCCGCAAAATGGACCTCTTTGCGCAATACGCCATCGTGGCGTCGGAAGAGGCGATAAAGGATTCCAAGCTCGACCTGCCGAACGAGAATCGCGATCGCATAGGCGTCGTCTGGGGTACAGGCATAGGTGGCATAAAGACATACTTCGACGAGGCGAAAGAATTCGTCGAGGGTGACGGCACGCCAAGGTTCAGCCCGTTCTTCATCCCGAAGATTATAGCAGACATCGCGCCTGGCTACATCTCGATACGCAACGGCCTGGGCGGCCCTAACTTCGGCACCGTCTCGGCCTGCGCCTCGTCCACGTCGGCGCTTGTCGTGGCGTTCGACCTCATACGCCTCGGCCGCGCGACAGCCGTGGTCAGCGGAGGCTCTGAGGCCCCGATAACAGTCTCTGGCGTTGGCGGCTTCACCTCGATGAAGGCGCTCTCGAGCAGGAACGACGACCCTAAGACAGCATCGAGGCCGTTCGACAAAGATCGTGACGGATTCGTGATTGGCGAGGGCGCAGCGAGCCTCGTACTCGAGGAGTATGAGCACGCCGTGAAGCGCGGCGCGCACATATACTGCGAGCTGGCAGGCGGCGGGCACTCGGGCGACGCTTACCACATCACCGCCCCTCACCCCGAGGGCAACGGCGCGGCGCGCGTGATGGCTGAGGCTTTGAGGGATGCTAACCTGACACCCGCCGACATTGACTACATCAATGTTCACGGCACGTCAACGCCTCTCGGCGACAAAGGCGAGCTAATCGCAATAGGCAAAGTGTTCGGAGACGACGCTTACAAGCTCAACATCAGCTCCACTAAGTCCATGACTGGTCACCTGCTCGGCGCTACTGGCGCACTTGAGGCAATCGCGTGCGTCAAGACGATAGAGCAAGGAATCGTTCCGCCAACAATAAACCACTTCACAGACGACCCAGAAATCGACTCTAAGCTGAACTTGACGTTCAATGAGGCCCAGACCCGCAAGGTCAGGGCGGCAATGTCAAACACGTTCGGTTTCGGCGGGCATAACGGCACGGTAGTGTTCAAAGCCATCTGATTTTGATAGTGGGATTACCAGACATAATAAAACTTTTTTCCCGCGAGGGAAGAAAGTTTTATTTTTTTATTGCTAATACCGCAGGATACTTGCCTTACTCGACGAAGGTGTTCCACTCCGCGTTCACGCACAGGTCCATGACGACGCGAGGCGGGGGCAAAGGCACTGACGCCAACAACGAGAGGCTGGAGTTTCTGGGCGACGCCATTATAGAGGCGGTCGTCTCGGATGTCCTGTATCACCAGTATCCAGAAGGGGATGAGGGGTTTCTTTCGCACCTACGCTCAAACATGGTGTGCAGGGCGCGACTGAACACCATATCTTTCGAGCTGAATCTTGACCGATTCTTAAAGATAACGTCACGCAAAGACCTGACCACCAGTCACATAGCTGGCGATGTGCTTGAGGCGTTCGTCGCCGCCATATATCTGGATGGAGGAATGGGGCGCGCCGCCCGTTTCGTCAAAAAGACAATTGCGAGCCAGGCGCGCATAGAGGAAGCGCTCAACGATGCCACGCATACAAACTATAAGAGTATGCTGGTGAATCTTGGAGAGCAAAACGGGCTCGAGGTCCTATTTGACACACGCAGAGCTTCAGAGCACGCGACGGACGAGGACGGGGAGGCAGTCAACTTCGTCTCTGAAGTCCTATTGGCCGATACCATTGCGGGACACGGCGCAGGCCGCTCAAAAAAGATGGCAGAGCAGCAAGCGGCAGAGGAGGCTTGCAAGAGGATTGACAGCGGCGAGATAAGCATTGACGAGATAAAGAGTCGCATGGAGGCCATCGTGGCAGAGAAGGAGTCTGACGCTGGTGACACAGTGGCAGAAAGCGCGGCCCAAGAAGTCTCGGCCTCGCAGGCCCCCGACACGCGGCCCACCCTCAACATGGCAGAAGAAGAGAAGGAACGGTTAGGCGGCATTGAGGTGGCTGCGGCAGGAAACGCGGCGAGCGCAGCAACGCTGATGGCGGAAAAAGCGTCACCGTGGGTGCGCGAAGAAGAATGGAGGCCGACCCTCAACAGTAGTCAACCGCCGCTGCAGTAGACATTCCGGGCGGGGAAGAGAGGGGAGTCACGTGGAGTCGCGCCTCAGTAAGTTTCCCCGACGCTTATGCCATGGGCTTCGGACTGGTTTAGGAACTGCTCGTAGAAAATCACAAGCTCGCGATATTGAAGCCTTATCTTTGTGGGCTTCATAAGGAACCTACGCATATCGTTGTCGTTGAACGAGTTCAGATCCACCATCTGCAGGCCTTTTATTTTCAGATAATAATCGAGCACCTCGTCTTCGGTAAAGCGGTTGCCTGTCAGGGCCATCATACGTTTCACGACCCTGTCCTTCATGAGTCCATCTGAGTCGCCAGGAAACAGGTATGCGCAAAACTTGTCTATCGTCTTGCGCTTCCTCTCCTGCATTCTGAACTTGTAAACATGAAAAGAGAGAGGGATGGCGACGCAGAGGGCCACGAGCACGAGGAAAGACAACGTAATTTCGGACATCGTTCTACAATAATGTGAAAACAAAGGGACTACCCGATTGGCAAAACCTTTGCGCAAAGATAGGCAATTAAAAATATAGGCGGCTACACCCATAGAGTTCCTCGACCCTATGCGCCAAATAGACCTGCTCGGCCTGCCCCGGCGTAGGAACCAACGACACCGAGGGGTCAAGCCTCCCTATGGCCTTGAGATCCATAAGCGTAGAATAACCTGAGCGGCTCACGACGTTCCGCGCCGCGAGCAGCAGGCCCTTGAGCCGGCAAGGCTCAACCATCCCCAAGACCTCCACCCCACCACGCGTCACATGGTCCGCCACGGCAGCGTCGGCGCATATGACGACACGCCGCCCCGGCTCAGACTCGAACCGCTCCGTCAGGCTCGCCACGAACTCACCCCTCTGAGGCTCGGGGCCAGAGGCCAAACCGAGCCACTCAACAGGCGGCTCCGGCTCAGCATCCGCGCCAGCAAGTCGCGACAAGAGACCTATGCAGTGGGTTGGCACCCGCCATCCGGGAGCGGAAGACATCTCGCCACTCAACCCGCCAATGGCGAAATCCGGCACCAGACAAGCGTCGAAACGACGGATGAAGAGGCCGAGAGCCGCGGCCAAGACAGAGTTGAGCCAACGCGGCGCGGAGGGCGACACGCGCGGCCTCAACTGGTGTGTTACAATCACGCTGGGGCAGAGCCGCGAGCGCACGCCGTACCTATTGTCAGATACAATCATATCGGGTCGGAGAGACCTGGCGAGAGCCTCGGCGCGCCGCCTCTCACGCAGCACGCTGAGCAGGAAAGATGGCACTTGAAGCATAACCTCCGCCCAAAGCCAACGGCCACCCCGCAGACGGGGCGAGAAAGACCTGAGATAGACGACATCAAGCTCGGGAAACTCGGCAGCGAGCAGCCCGAGCGACGCCCCGCTGCCGGCGAGAGTTACACGGCAGCCCCGCCCGACAAGGGTGCGGACAATGACAGACGATCGGCTGGCATGCCCCAAGCCCCAGTCGAGCACGCTGACGATAACCCTTGACCCCCTGCTTAAAATCATGGGCGCAAGATAAGCATAACGCCCGAGAATAGCGACAAAAAGATTACTTTCGCGTAGCCGCGAGGCATGGGCGGGCAACGAGCCGACCCACACTATGAAAAACAGAGACAATGCCAATAAGAATACCAGACAGCCTGCCGGCCAAGCAAATACTTGAGTCGGAACGCGTGTTCATCATGGGCGAGCAGCGCGCCATGGCGCAGGACATACGCACACTGCGCATCCTGATACTCAACCTGATGCCCAACAAGGTTGTAACCGAGACGCAGTTGCTGCGCGCATTGTCCAACTCGCCACTGCAGGTGAGCCCCGAGCTGATGATGGTGAAGAGCCACAACTCGAAAAACACGTCGGCCGAGCACCTGAGCTCGTTCTATAAAACGTTCGACGACGTGAAGGACAAGCGGTATGACGGCCTGATAATAACAGGCGCGCCCGTGGAGCAGATGCCGTTTGACGAGGTTGACTACTGGGACGAGCTATGCGAGATAATGGACTGGAGCCGGACGAACGTGACCAGCACCCTGCACATATGCTGGGGCGCCCAGGCGGGGCTGTATCACCACTACGGCATCGACAAGTACGCGCTGCCCGAGAAGATGTTCGGCGTGTTCCGCCACAAGGTGCTGGACCCTCGCACCCCGCTCGTCAGAGGCTTTGATGACGAATTTTGCGCCCCCCACTCGCGCCACACCGGGACTCGGCGGGAGGACATAGAGAGCCGCCCTGGCCTCAAGATGCTTGCGGACTCCGACGTGGCCGGGCCCTACATAGTGATGTCATGTGACGGCAAGCAGGTGTTCGTCATGGGCCACTCGGAATATGACCGCGACACGCTGAAGGACGAGTATTTCCGCGACCTGGGCAAAGGGCTGCCTATCAAGGTGCCATACAATTACTTTCCCGACGACGACCCGACCAAGACCCCGAAGAAGAGCTGGCGCGCCCACAGCCACCTGCTGTTCTCCAATTGGCTGAACTACTACGTATACCAGCAGACTCCCTTTGAGCTTTAGACTCTTGGGCCTCGCGTATGGGATGGCGGGAGTGGCGATGAGGAAATTTTTCTCAAAAAAACGCCAAGGCCGCTTGCTTTGTAGGCCGAATGTACTAATTTTGCACTCGGAACAGCCGAAGAGGCTCTCCGAAAAGAGGTAGATCCGTTAGCTCAGCTGGTAGAGCACAACACTTTTAATGTTGGGGTCCTGGGTTCGAACCCCAGACGGATCACCGAGACAAGGCCTCGCCAAAGATTTTGGCGAGGCCTTTTTTATTGGCATCACTTTGGCATCCCCCATCGGGGCTTAATAAACACATCCGACGGCCGTAAGTAAAAAAAGTCACATTTCTTTGCTCTAAGAATCTATTGTTCTTAACTTTGTTAGTATGAGCAAAAAAATCATAACGTGGGTCTGCATTGTCCTACCTTTCGCGTTCATAGGGCTCGTCTTTATGCAAGTGAGGTGGATTGTGGAGGCGTGCAAGCTCAGAGACAGCATATTCGACCAGACGGTCGTCCGCTGCATAGACAATGTCATAACAAGGCTGGAGACCGACGAGCTGATGGAGTCGCGAAGCGGCGTGGCGTCCCAGTCTCGCAACTTTGCAAAGTTCGCCAGCAACAGGGGCGAGCAGAGCGCGCAGGTCCCGGACGGGATATGCCTCACGTTCAGGCTCGACAACTTCGGCTTCTACAGGTTTGACACGATGAAGGGCGGGTCTTTGGCCTCGATAGAGACGGGCGTTGTCGACGCGAGCAGCATCATAGGCAACGACATGCTCGCCAACTCATATACCGCGCTTAACAGCGTTCTGACCCGCAAACTGAAGGTTCTGAACATACAGGCGAGCAAAAGCATGTTCGAGGACAGCCCCATAGAGGTCCGCGTGAACCCGCAGAGGCTTGACGCGCTGCTCATGCAGCAGTTTACGGACAACGGGATATCGTCACCCTACGAGTTCGCCGTCTATAACGCCTCGGGCGCAAAGGCGTTCTCGAGCCCGGCGTACAGTGACGATTTCAGCGGCGACATATATGACAAACGCCTCTACCCTAACGACGTGCACACGAAGGCGCACTATGTGAAGGTGTATTTCCCCCACAGGCCAAACGTCGTGCGCGGGATGATGGTGCAGATCATCCCGACCACGTTCTTCTGCCTTGTGGTGATGATATTGTCGGCCTACATCGTCGTAATAATATTCCGCCAGAAGAAGCTCGACGTCATAAAGAACGACTTCATAAGCAACATGACGCACGAGTTCAAGACCCCGATATCCACAATGTCGCTTTCCGCCCAGATGCTTCGTGACCTTGCCGACACTGTAAAGCCCGACTTCATACGCCGCAACACAAACATTATAATAGACGAGGCGAAGAGGCTGACTATACAGGTCGAGAAGATACTCCAAATGTCGACGTTCGACCGCGGCAAGGGGCGGCTGAAGCTTGAGGAGCGCAACATCAACGAGCTGGTGGACAAGGTCGTCAACACGTTCCGCGTGAAGGTGGAGAGCGCCAACGGCGAGATAAACGAGCGGCTTGACGCTACGGACCCCATAGCCATGGTGGACAACGTCCACTTCACCAACGTGGTGTATAACCTGCTGGACAACGCGTTCAAGTACAGGCGCGACGCGCCGATGCTCCACGTCTGGACCCGAAACGCTAACGGCGGCATCATAATATCGATAAAAGACAACGGGCTCGGCATATCGAAGGAGGACCAGAAGCGGATATTTGAGAAATTCTACCGCGTCTCGACCGGCGACAAGCACGACATAAAGGGTTTCGGGCTTGGCCTCGCATACGTGAAAAAGATAGTTGAGGACCACGGAGGACAAATTTCCGTGGAGAGCGAGTTGAACGTTGGAACAAAATTTGACATATATTTGCCCTTAATAAAGTAACAGATATGGATGACAAGAAGAAGCACAAGATTCTTTTAGCCGAGGACGACAGCAACCTGGGCGTCTTGCTGTGCGAATATCTCCAGGCCAAGGATTACGCGGCTGATTTGGCTCACGACGGTGAGGAGGCTTACAACATGTTCATCAATGACAAGTACGACCTCTGCATCTTCGATGTCATGATGCCCAAGAAGGACGGTTTCACACTGGCCAAGGAGGTCAGAATGGCGAACGTGGAGGTCCCCATAATATTCCTGACGGCGAGGAACGTCAAGGAGGACATTCTCCAGGGCTTCAAGATAGGCGCGGACGACTACTTGACGAAGCCTTTCTCGATGGAGGAGCTCACGATGCGCATAGAGGCCATACTCCGCCGCACGAGCGGCGAGAGCCCCGTCCTGGACACGTATAAGCTGGGCCGCTTCAAGTTTGACACACAGAAGCAGCAACTCATAGACGGCGAGAGCGTAATAAAGCTGACCACCAAGGAGAGCGAGCTCCTCAAGCTCCTGTGCTCAAACGCGAACAAGGTGCTTGAGCGCAACGTGGCACTCAAGACCATATGGGTGGACGACAACTACTTCAACGCGCGCAGCATGGACGTCTATATAACCAAGCTGCGCAAGCACCTCAAGGACGACCCGTCTGTCGAGATTATAAACGTACACGGCAAGGGTTACAAGCTCGTCATGTAACAACCAAAAGTTCCCGCCAGAGCGCCCGAGGTTTATGAGAGCCACACGGCGCGGAGCCCGCGATGCGAGATGCCAAGCAGGCGACTGACGTTGCACGCCACACCAACCGGCGCGCCGCGATGTGAATCGGCATGGCGCGGGGAGGTGGCGAGATTAGGCAGGGAAGCAAAAGAGACACTGCGGGAGGCGATTGACCGCAGAAGAAGACGAGCCGCGCCCGAGCGACTTCTTTCAAAGCGCCGGAGCCCGTCACACTAATGTGTGGCGGGCTCCGCTTTTTATGTGAATTGGCGCACAGCCTAATGCATATTGCGCCCTATAATGTTAAAGAACTCCTCGCGGGTGGCGTCTCGCGAGAGGAAAGCGCCCGAGAAGTCGGACGTGGTAGTGACGGCATTCTGCTTCTGCACCCCCCTCATTTGCATGCACATGTGCCTGGCCTCGATGACCACGGCCACGCCGAGCGGGTTGAGCGTCTTCTGTATGCACTCCTTGATTTGCGTCGTGAGCCTCTCCTGAACCTGGAGGCGGCGCGCGAAGGCGTCCACGACACGCGGGAGCTTGGACAAGCCTGTGATGTAGTCGCGCGGGATGTAGCCGACATGCGCCTTGCCAAAGAAGGGCAGGATGTGGTGCTCGCACATGGAGTATATCTCAATGTCCTTCACCACGACCATCTGCTGATATTGCTCGCGGAAAATGGCCTGCCTCAATATCGCCTCGGGATCCTCACGATAACCCTTGAGGAGGAATTGCATGGCCTTGGCCACGCGCTCCGGGGTCTTGACGAGGCCCTCGCGGGTCACGTCCTCGCCAAGCTCCCCAATGATACCCGTGTAATAGCCGGCCAGCCTGGCTGTGCGGCCCTCGTCATATATGTTCGGATCATCCTGAAGCTCGGATGCGCTTGCTATTATAGCCATCGGCAAAAACATTTTATACTGCCGCGAAATTACGTTTTTTCCTCGGCTCGCGCCACCAGTCGAAAGACAAGATGGGAACGCCACGCGCAATAAAGAGCTCGGGGAAGCGTGAGCGCAGTGCCGATTTTTCCCTATTTTTGCAATAGACGAAAAAACCGGGACAGTATACTATCCAAATAATGGTCAAACCTATGGAAGACAAAAGCATAACACTCACATATGAGGTGACGGCGGACAAGACGGCGGAGCGGATGGGCTCGGGCGACATGCCAGTACTGGCCACTCCCGCCATGGTGGCCATGATGGAGAACGCGGCCATGACCCTTGCCGGGGATCTATGCGCCGATGGCGACACGACTGTCGGGAGCCTTATAAACACCACCCACCAGCGCCCATCGGCCGTTGGGGCCACAATAAGCGTATGCGCCACCCTCACGGGGCATGAGGGACGCAAACTGACATTCGCAATTGAGGCGAAGGAGGGCGACAACGTGATAGGCGTGGCCACTCACGAGCGCTTCATCGTGACGCGCGACAGGTTCCTTGCAAAGCTGGGCAAATAAGGCAGTGAGTACGAGAAGCGTGATTTGGGCGGCGGTGGCCGCGCTTGCGACCGTTGCGTGCGCAAAGGAGCCGCAGGCCTTGGCCGCCGACGGCGTGTCGGCCTCGAAGATAGAGAGAAAGCTCTTGAGGGGCGGGAGCGCGGCCATGGAAGGCAAGCACATAGAGGGCGACTTGGACTTCACGAGGGCGGGCGAGGGACTGCGCGCCACCGCCATGGCGAGAGTCCACGTCGGTGGTGAGGTCGCATTTGAGAACTGCGTGTTCGAGGGCGACGTGTCGGCGCGCGCTGACGCTCCGGACGGGCGCGGAACGACGGTCGTCGTGTTCGACAAAGACGTGAGCTTTGTCGGCTGCGTGTTCGAGGGCTGCGTGGACTTAAGCCTTTGCTCGTTCAAAGGCACGGTCAGGATGGAGAACTGCGTAATCCGCGGCACAGCGAGGTTTGAAGGGTCGCGCGCACTTGACGGTATAATATTGAACCGCACGGTGTTTGAGGGCGACGCGTCGCTCGACGGCATCCGGATGGGACCCGGCACAAGCCTGATAGGCGTGAAATTCTCACAAGCCGCCCTGATGCCAAACATATGGGCGGAGGATGACCTGATGATAGGCGACTGCGAGTTTGGCGGGATAACCGACCTCTCGCACCTGCACGCGTCGGGCGGCCTTAACCTGTCGAACTGCCGATTCGCCAAGCGGACGGAGTGCCGCGACTCGGACATAAGCGGCGGCGTGACAGTGTCGAACACAGAGTTTGGCGGCAACGTGACGTGCGAGAACGTCACAGTGGGCGGCCGCGTGACAGTGAACGCGGCAACTTTCGGACGAAACATAGAGGTGACCCGCTGCGTATTCCTGCAGTGGCCCGAGATTAGCGGCCTGCGGACGTCTGACGCATCCGCCGTCAAAGTTGAAGAGAACGGGACGACCTCATCCCCAATAAAAGCTGAGAAATGAGAAACATAAGGATTGTCGCGGCCGCATGCGCCGCCGCGCTGACAGGCACGGCCTTGACAGCGTGCGATGAAGAGACGCTCGACTTGATAATGAGCATAGTCTCGGTGGTGGCAGGCGACGACGACACCGAGGTGGCCGTATCCGTCGACGGCAAAGGCCTCGGCTACATGGAGCCGGACGAGGACACCAGCACCATAGAGGACGACATCCACATAAACACCGACGGCGGTAATGGCACAGTGACCTCGAACCTGCCCGACCGAGTCGACCTGACAGCCTACCTGCCGCCCGTCGGCAACCAGGGCAACTTCGGGACGTGCGTGGCATGGGCCACGGCCTACAACTGCCGCACATGGCTCGACGCCCACAAGAACGGGCGGATCACGAACCAGCTGACAGAGAGCGAGGTGTACAGCCCCGCCGACATATGGAAGGGCATCTCGTCGAGCCAGAAGAACAAGGGTTGCCAAGGCACGGCGTTCCAGCCCGCGTTCAACGCCATGATAAGCCGCGGCGTCGCATCGTGGGCGCAGTCGCCATACTTCACTTCGCAATCCGACTGCGACTGCTCAAGCTCACAGAGCGAGACAACAGACGCCGCCAAGCACAAGATAAAGGCGTACAGGGAGATAGACATACACGACATAACGACCGTGAAGAGGTACCTGGCCGAGGGGCATCCTGTGGTCCTCGGGGCCAGCCTGGGCGACAACTATATGAACGCCAAGGGCAGCTCGGTGATATACTCGAAGGGCACCACGGCACAGACCGGCATGCACGCCTACCACGCCATGATGTGCGTAGGCTATGACAACAACCGCGGCGGCAGCGACGGCGCCTTCAGGATAGTGAACTCGTGGGGCACGACTTGGGGTGACAACGGATTCGTCTGGATTGACGCCAAATACATGTGCAGCAACGACTTCGCATACACGGGGCTTGTCGCATACCTTGACAATGACGACACGGCAAGCTACGGCGACAGCTCGAGCGACGTCGACCTGCAACCATCGAAGGTGACGGACGAGGACTACGAAGAAAGCGGAGACGCGGACGCGTCGGACCCGCGGTGGCGCACGCTGACGTATGACGTGTATAACGCCGGCGAGGGGACTGTGGCCGCCTCGTCAACATGGGGCAACGCCTACGTCCTCTATAACGCGTACAACGCAAACGAGATGACCGTGGTGTTGGTGGACCTATACACAAACCAGCTCGGGCTGGGAAAGAACGAGACGAACTTCAACTGGGACGCCACCGAGGCCAAGGCGACACTGGGCCTCGAGGCGCAAGGATACTCACTGACGAACGCCGACATCCCCGGCAACACATCGGTGGCCACCTACGTCACAAAGATGGAGGACCCGAGCGCAACGGCAAGTCAATACTACTTCTCGTGGACATATAAGATGCCCAACGTGACGGGCAGCTATTACCTTGTGATGATAGCCGACGCTTTCAGCTCGGTGAGCGAGACTAACGAGAACAACAACTATTACTTCCTCACGAACAGCGAGGGCGGCCCACTGACGTTCTCGGACGGCGTGATGAAGACGCGGATAGCCAACAACAAATCCGTCTCCACGTCGAAACCCAAGAAAGGGGCCGACCACCCGCACCAGACTGCCGTAACCGACTTGGCGCCGAACACATACTCGCCCGCCGAGATATCGGCAGTGATAGACCAGATGCGCAAGAGCGGCGAGCTGAGAAACAAGGCTGCCCAATGGGTGGCGGACAACGATAAGGAGCAAATGGCAAAACCTAAAAAAGTAGTCATAGAGAGATGAGACACGACAAGGATAAGAGTACGGGACTCAAGAGAACAGGCCTGTGCGCCGTGGCGGCACTGTTCGCCACCTTCGCGTTGACGGCATGCGTCGGCATGACGCAGACAACAACGAAGAAAAAAGCGACGACAACACAGACGAGCGCACAAGCCGGCTCGCAGAGCGCCCAGGCAAGCGCATCGGACAGCACGCAGGGCGCCGCCACCGTGGGCAAGGCCAAAGCGGACGGGACGACCTCCAAGGGGCGCAAGACCGTGGCCAAATAATTTAACGGAAAGCCATGCGCCCGTACTCATAAAAAACAGGCCCAATAGGTAAAACACGGAACGGGCAAACCCTCCCCCATCGTAAAGGGGGGAGGGTTTCTGTTTTTGTCAATAATTCAGTAATTTTACCCAAAACGGGCTGACAGATACGCCCGATGACACCCCACCCCAACAATGTCCATCAGCATTAGAGGCATAACAAAACGCTACGGCAGCCAGGTTGCCCTCGACAACGTCTCGACAGAGATTGGCGAGGGCAGGATTGTCGGCCTGCTTGGGCCGAACGGAGCTGGCAAGTCGACCCTGATGAAGATTATAACAGGCTTTGTCGGGGCCGACAGCGGCAGCGCGCTCATATGCGGGCATGAAGTAACGAGCGAGCCCTTGGCTATTCGCCGACTGACAGGCTACCTGCCCGAGAACAACCCCCTCAACACGGAGATGTACGTCCGCGAAT
>CAKVCS010000018.1 GCA_934725785.1 uncultured Bacteroidales bacterium
AATAACCATTATAGAACCAAGCGGCCTACTTCCTCCGCAATCTGACTGTGCGGGATGAGCCGTATAACCCCAAGAGCGACATGAACACTCTCTTTGACAAGATATGGGATTCGCACGTGGTCCAGATTGTGCCAGACGGCCCCACGCAGCTCTACATCGACCGACTCTACGCCCACGAGGTGACAAGCCCGCAGGCGTTCGAGGGGCTCCGCGAGCGAGGCGTCAAGTGCTTCCGCCCCGAGAAGATATACTGCATGCCCGACCACAACACCCCGACCCACGATCAGGACAAGCCTATCGAGGACCCCGTCGGGCGCAAGCAGGTCGAGACTCTCGCCAAGAACACCAAGGAGTTCGGTCTCAGCCACTTCGCCATGGGTTCTGACCACAACGGCATCATCCACGTCGTCGGGCCCGAGCGAGGCCTCTCCCTTCCGGGCATGACGCTCGTCTGTGGAGACTCGCACACCTCCACCCACGGCGCTATGGGCGCGGTAGCCTTTGGCATCGGCACCTCCGAGGTCGAGATGGTGATGGCCAGCCAGTGCATCCTCCAGAGCAAGCCCAAGTCGATGCGCATCAACGTTGAGGGAAGGCTCGGCAAGGGCGTCACTGCCAAGGACGTGGCCCTCTACCTCATGACACAGCTGACGACATCGGGCGGAACTGGCTACTTCATCGAGTACTCCGGCTCGGCCGTGAGGGGACTATCCATGGAGGGCCGACTCACGCTCTGCAACCTCTCTATCGAGATGGGCGCGCGCGGTGGCTTCATCGCACCCGACGAGACCACGTTCGAGTACATCAAGGGCCGGGAGTTCGCCCCCAAGGGCGAGGAGTGGGATAAGGCAGTGGCTTACTGGAAGACCCTCAAGAGCGGAGACGATGCCGTCTTCGACAAGGAGCTCACTTTCCGCGCCGAGGACATCACCCCGTGGATCACCTACGGCACCAACCCCGGCATGGGCATGGCAATCGACGGCAACATCCCGACCCTCGACTCCATCGACGAGGCCGGACGTATCTCTTTCCAGAAGTCTATGGACTACATGGGTTTCCAGCCGGGCCAGAAGGTTCTGGGTCACAAGGTCGACTACGTTTTCCTCGGTGCCTGCACCAACGGGCGCATTGAGGATTTCCGCGCCTTCGCGAGCATCGTGAAGGGGCGCAAGAAGAATCCGGACGTGGTGGCATGGCTCGTGCCGGGCTCTTGGATGGTCGATAAGCAGATCCGCGAGGAGGGGCTTGACAAGGTCCTTGCCGAGGCCGGCTTCGCCATCCGCCAGCCGGGCTGCTCCGCTTGCCTCGCCATGAACGATGACAAGGTGCCGGCTGGCAAGTATGCCGTCTCCACCAGCAACCGTAACTTCGAGGGTCGACAGGGGCCAGGCTCGCGCACCATCCTGGCAAGCCCGCTTGTCGCTGCCGCTGCAGCGGTTACTGGCGTGGTGACCGACCCCCGCGAGCTTGTGTAGGTAAACTCGGCTAAGTGCTTTCATAACGGATGCGCACCGGGACTCTTATGGGGTTCCGGTGCGCATCTCTCCATTTTGACGAGATAGTGTTGACAATTATCAAGTCAGATGCTCGGGCGTTGACAAGTTATTGACAGAGTGTCGGTAACTCCGCGGGTTTACGCCAGCCCCCGGTCTTATCGGTTTGAATTACAGAAGGCTAAGTGCGCTCACAGTTATAAACAAGCGCATTTTGTTTTATGTTGATAACTCGTGGAACATTGAAGGACTGGCGAAATAAAGCTCTAACGCGTTGAATTGCAACGTGTAAGTGCGGCTGAGACGGTCTTGGGCATCGTGGAACATCACAACCATATAGTGAAAAAAAGAGTATCTTTGCCAAGCGTTCAACTATAAGAGTAGCTTAAAATTGACTGTAATGGCAAAAGTCATTTCCATATCAAATCAAAAAGGCGGTGTCGGCAAGACCACCACGGCCATAAACCTTGGCGCAAGTCTCGCCGTGCTCGAGAAGAAGGTGCTCATCATTGATGCTGATGCGCAGGCCAACTCGACATCGGGCCTCGGCTTCGACGTCGAGAGCATGAAGACGACCATCTATGAGTGCATGGTGAACGATGTCGACCCTAAGTCCGCCGTGCTCAAGTGCGAGATTGACAACCTCTATATATTACCCTCCCACACCGACCTAGCCGGTGCTGAGATTGAGCTTATCAACATGACCGACCGCGAGAGGGTCATGAAGCGCATGGTCGACAAGCTCCGAGACGACTTCGACTACATCCTCATAGATTGCAGCCCCTCGCTCGGCCTCGTGACGGTCAACGCCCTCACGGCCTCCGACTCTGTCATAATTCCCGTCCAGTGCGAATATTTCGCGCTCGAGGGTCTCGGCAAGCTTTTCAAGACCATCAAGATAATCCAAAAAGGTCTCAACCCGCGCCTCGAGATTGAGGGGTTCCTCCTCACTATGTTCGACGCCCGCACCCTCCTCTCCAAGCAGGTCCAGGAGCAGGTGGTGGCCGTGTTCAAGGACATGGTGTTCAAGACCGTCATTGCCCGCAACGTCCGACTCTCCGAGGCTCCGAGCCACGGCCAGGCTGCCATAAGTTACGACGTCGCGAGCAACGGAGCGCAAAACTATCTCAACCTTGCGCAGGAGGTCCTCAATCGCAACGCCTCAAAAGCGGCAAAGTAGAGTCTTTCACCACCAAACAAACGGATAAATGGCTAAGAACATTGGCCTCGGGCGCGGACTCGGAAAGGGTCTCGGAGCCCTGCTTGGCGACGACGCGGTGGAGAAAGAGCCACAGACCGCGGCAGCCGTAGACGAGATTCCGCTCGACATAATTGACGTCAACCCTTGGCAGCCCCGTACGGAGTTCAAGGAGGAGGAGCTTGAGGAACTCGCCACGTCAATCCTCAACTACGGCATCATCACCCCGCTCACCCTCCGTAAGGTCGACGACCGCTATCAGATAATAGCTGGTGAGAGGCGATTCCGGGCCGCCAAGATGGTCGGCCTTGACAAGGTGCCAGCCTACGTGAGGGACGTGACCGACGACAAGATGCTCGCCGTCGCGCTCATCGAGAACATTCAGAGGCAGGATCTCAACCCGATAGAGGAGGCCCTCAGCTACCAGAGGCTCATCAGCGAGTGTAACCTGACGCAGGAGACCCTTGCCGACCAGGTGGGCAAGAAGCGCTCCACCGTCACCAACTACCTCCGCCTGCTCAAGCTGCCCGAGGACATCCAGTCCGGGCTGCGCGACAAGCTCATAACAATGGGCCACGCGCGCGCAATAATGGGCGTGGAGGACGAGGAGACGCAGCTCATGCTCTTCCATGAGACCATTGAGCAGGGTTACTCCGTGCGCAGAATTGAGGAGATGGTGAGGGCGTATAACGACCCCAGCTACTCGCCTGCCGACGAGTCCGCCGAGGCCGAGCAGGGACGACCGGCCAAGCCGCAGACCCCGAAGGCGCAGACTCCCGAGGAGTATAAGGCGCTCGGCTCGCAGCTTTCGTCATACTTTGGCACAAAGGTGAGCCTCGCCTGCAATGCGCAGGGCAAGGGCAAGATTACCATTCCTTTCGCGACTCCGGAGGAGCTTGAGAAGATTATGGAGATTCTCGACACCGCACGCCAGAAATAACCAACAGTGAATAGGATTCTCTCCCGCCTCATATCAGCGCTCATGCTCCTGGTGCTGCCGGCCTGTGTCGGCGTCACCGCCGCGTCGGCGCAGGGCTATGGGGACTCCAACATCATCTCGGCGGACTCCTTGGCGAGCAATGAGCCTCTTGATCCGTTTCCGCCAACCGTGCTGCTGACGGACACCCTCGTCCTCGTCCATGGCGAGACGGTTCGGCTCATACCGTCCGTGCACGTGGGCGCGCTTGGACACTCTCCCCATACGGCCACCATGTACGCCGCCATATTGCCGGGCCTCGGGCAGATTTATAACAAGAAGTACTGGAAGCTGCCTCTACTCTATGGCGGCGCGGCGGCGCTCGGCTATGCCATACATTTCAATAACAAGTATCTCAAGAAGTATAGCAATGCCTATCGGGACTTCCTGCTCGGCGACCCGAACAACAAGAGCTATATGTACTTCGTCGACAAGGCGCACCTGACCGAGGCCGACGTCCAGGGGCAGTACAAGACGTGGTTCCAAAACTCGCTCAAGAAAAAGAAGGACTATTACCGCAGATATCGCGACCTGTCCATCTTTGGCATGGCGGGGCTGTATCTCGTCCAGATAGTTGACGCCTGCGTCGATGCGCACTTCTTCAATTTCGACGTGTCCGACGACCTCGCCATCAATTGGGCCCCGGCGGCTTCTCCTGGCAGCGGGGTGGGCGCCACCGTGGCGCTCCGTTTCTGAGTGGGCCCGTGAGGCTTCGGCATTTTTCCCTCAACCGTATTTTCACCCCTTCCCCTATGTCTGTCAAAAATATAGACATACTCCCGACCGCCCAGGCGGCCGAGGGGTACGATTTCTCGTGTTCTGTGGCGGTGGTCATCGACGTGCTCCGCGCCACGAGTGTCATAACGCAGGCTTTGGCCAACGGGGCTGCGGCGGTGGCCCCTGTCTTGTCGCCCGACGAGGGGTTCGCCCTTGCCGACAAGTTAGGCCGCGGGTCGGTTGTCTTAGGCGGGGAGAGGAACGCCGACCGCATTCCGGGCTTTGACCTCGGCAACTCGCCGCAAGACTACACGGCCGCCGTGGTGGGTGGCAAGACGGTCGTCATCACTACCACCAACGGGACTTTGGCGCTGAGGAACAGCGAGTCCGCCAGGGCTGTTGTGGCCGCCTCCATGCTCAATTACAGGGCTGCCGCGCGAGCCGCGGCAGGCTTGGCGGCGGAACGCGGCGCGGACTCTGTAGTCCTCGTTTGCTCTGGCAACTATGGCCAGCTCACTCTTGAGGACTGTTTCTGCGCTGCGGTGATGTCCGACGTCGTCGTGTCAGAGTGCGCTGGCGCGGGTTTCGCTACCGACATGGCCGTGGCTCTCCACAACCTGTCATACGCCCGCCAGGCGTCCGACCTGTCGCTTGTCAGCCAGTCGCGCCACTTTGGGCGGCTGCTGGCAAAGGGCTACGCCGCCGATGCCGACGTGTGCCTGCGCCGGCCCGGCACGGTTGACGCCGTCCCCCTCATGGGAGCGGACGGGTTCCTCCGCTTGGGGGCCTGACGGCTAAAGTGGGCGCGTCTGCCGCCTCGTGCGTTATTTTTTGTTACATTTGTGATGAGCGGGCGTCGCCCCCCTCCGCAGTAATAATAGACGTCATACCTTATGGCCATTAGTCAAAGCATGCAGCTCAAGCTGCAACAGAAGCTGTCCCCCATGCAGATTCAGCTCGTCAAGCTCCTCGAAATACCGACGGCGCAGATGGAGCAGAGAATAAAAGAGGAGATAGAGGCCAACCCCGTGCTCGAGGTTGACGAGCAGGCCACCATGCAGAAAGAGAAGGAGCAGGAGACCGAGCCGCAGATAAACTCCGCGCAAGATGAGCAGCCGGACGACGGCACCATCGAGGGCTACCTGCTTAACGAGGACATCCCTGCCTATAAGCTCCAGTCCAACAACTACTCCGACGACGACAAGCGCGAGAGCGTCCCTTATTCCGAGGCAGCCTCGTTCTACGAGCATCTTGAGGAGCAGGTGGGGCTCTGCGACTTCTCCGAGACTCAGGCGCAAATAGCGAAATATGTCATTGGCAATATTGACGAGGACGGCTATCTGCGCAGGGACGTTGGCAGCATCGCCGACGACATATCGTTCGCCACTGGTAAGGAGGTGTCCGACGACGAGGTGAGCAAGGTGCTCGAGGCCGTGCAGCAGATGGACCCTCCCGGCGTGGGGGCTCGCGATTTGCGGGAGTGCCTGCTGCTCCAGTTGCGAAAGGCCCGCAAGCCCACTGCCGACGTGCAGAACGCCATAGCCATTATCGACTCATGCTTTGAGGAGTTCTCCAAGCACCACTATGACAAGGTGGGCAGGAGGCTGCAGCTCGACGAGGCGGACCTCAAGGCCGCCACCGACGTCATCCTCAGGCTCAACCCCAAGCCGGGCAGCGCTTACAGCGGCGGGGCGGCGCGGCAGGCGCAGCACGTCATGCCCGACTTTATAATAGACTACGACAACGGCGAGCTCGGCTTCCATCTGAACCAGAGAGGCGAGCCGGAGCTCAAGATAAGCAGCTCCTACGCCTCCATGCTCCGAGAGTACTCCACCAACAAGGCCAATCAGAGCAAGGAGCAGAAAGACGCCGCCACGTTCGTAAAAGACAAGATCAAGTCCGCCCAGTGGTTCATTGACGCCATCAAGCAGAGGCGGAACACCCTCTCGCTCGTCATGCAGGCCATCATAGATTATCAGGGCGACTATTTCATCGATGGCGATGAGACGAAGCTCAAGCCAATGGTGCTCAAGGATATTGCTGATAAGACGGGGCTCGACGTTTCCACAATATCGCGCGTCTCGAACAGCAAGTACGTCCAGACCACTTTCGGGATCTTCCCGCTCAAGTACTTCTTCTCCGAGGGCATACAGAACGCCGACGGCGACGACGTGTCCACGCGCGAGGTCAAGACCATATTGCGCGAGGCCGTCGATGCCGAGGACAAGCGTTCCCCGCTTACCGACGAGAAGCTCGTCGAGCTTCTCGCGCAGAAGTCTTACAGCATTGCGCGGCGCACGGTCGCCAAATACCGCGAGCAGCTCGGCATACCTGTAGCTCGGCTGCGCAAAACTCTCTGAGCATATGGCAGAAAAGAAATATTTAGCCGACGTGGCGTCGAAGGTTGTCACCGTGGTGCTCCATCCGCTGCTGCTGCCCATCTACTGCACGCTGCTCGTGTTCTACACCCCGACGCCCTACGCCGCCATGCCCACCATAGCCAAGGCGTGCGAGCTCGGCTTCGTGTGTTTCTTCGCCTGCCTTGTGCCGCTCGTCATCATCGGCGTGCTCATCGCGCTCGGCAAGGTCAGCGGCATCGAGATGTCGTCGCGGTCGGAGCGGTGCCTGCCCCTCTCGCTGTCAGCCTTTGCTATTGTTTGCTCGCTTGCCGCGCTTAATAGTCTCATCCCGGCTTGCATATCTGGTATGGTGGCGGGCGAGGCCGCCGTCCTTTTCGTGGCGGCGGTATTGTCATTTTTCTGGAAGGTGAGCCTCCATGCCATTGGTGTCGGGGCTTTGCTCGCCTTCATATCGGTGTCGGGCGTGGCTTTCCACCAGGACTTCTCCCCGCTTGCGGCTGCCGCTTTTGTGGCCGCTGGCGTGACGGCTTGGACACGGCTGCACGAGGAGGCCCACACCCCCGCTCAGCTGCTGGTCGGCTATGCCATAGGGTTTGTGTTCATGGGCGCGATTATGAACGTCGCTTTGCTTCGACCTATCCTGTGAGAGGGCGTGGCGAGCGTGTGTTCATGCAAAAAGAAACAAGAGATTAAATGAAAAAGCTTGTCATAATAGTAGCCGGCGGAAGTGGCACTCGGATGGGCGGCCCCGTCCCCAAGCAGTTCCTGCCCTTGCGGGGCAGGCCTGTGCTTATGCGGACGCTCGACGTGTTCGCCTCAGTGCCGCAGATGAGGGTTGTGCTCGTGCTGCCTGAAAGTCAGGTGGACGCGTGGGAGGGGCTTTGCCGCCAACACGGCTTTACCGCCAAGGTGGACATCGCCTTTGGCGGGGCGTCGCGCCATGAGAGCGTGCGCAGCGGCCTCTCAAAATGGGCTGGCGAGGAGCTTATAGGTGTCCATGACGGTGTGCGTCCTCTGATCTCGCCCTCTTTCGTTGAGCGGCTCTATGACGACGCCGCGCGTTTCGGCTCCGCCATCCCCGCGCTTCCATCCGTGGAGTCCGTGCGCCTGGTTGATGATGGCGGGCGAAGCCGCGCTGTGGATCGTTCTCGCGTCATGATGGTGCAGACACCACAGGTGTTCCGCTCCTCAGTCCTGCTCGACGCCTACGCCCAGCCGTTCTCCCCGCTTTTTACCGATGACGCCAGCGTGGTCGAGTCGGCTGGTGGCGAGATTCACCTTTCAGAGGGCGAGCGGGGCAACATAAAGCTCACTACGCCAGGTGACATGCTCGCGGCCGAGGCTATGACGCGCCGGTCTGGGGAATGATTGCGCCGCCCCGGCCTGTGTGGATAAACGTTATATATCCTCAAAACTGAGCGGTAGGAGCGTGGGCGGCTCCCGAAGTACGGCGAAAAAATGTTACATTTGCGTATCTGTGGCATTGCGCCCCTGGGACATGCCATGAGGCTTGACCTGGCAGACGGAGAGCTGACCTCTCGTATGTGAGATGGTTGCCGGCTCTCCGAATACATACAGAGCAATGATAGATTGTCATAATAAAACGGCCATATGGACAGCCGAGCGGGAGATTAGTTATGCCGAGCTCCTCTCCCGGATAACGGACTTCTCCGAGGCCTACAGCGCGGCGCGCGGGAGCCGCGTCGTGATTCTTTCAGAGAATCGTCCCGCGTTCATCTACGCACTTTTTTCTATTTGGAAGAACGGCTGCATCGCCGTGCCGATAGACTGCACGTCGTCGGCCGCCGATCTCGCCTATGTCCTGGCCGACTGCACCCCGGCCGTGGTGCTGACTTCCGAGGCGTGCGAGGCCGTAGCGCGTGAGGCTGTCAGCAGGGTCGGCGGGGGGCAAAAGGTTGTCGTCATGTCCGCGAATATGGAGGAGAGGCCTACGTCCGCCCCACATGCGCGCATAGACGTCAAGATGGACGACACGAGCCTCATCGTCTACACCAGCGGGACCACTGGCAGCCCCAAGGGCGTGATGCTCTCTTTCGAGAATATATATTTCAACATAGACGCCGTCAGCAAGGGCGTGCCGATCTTCACGCCCGACAGGCGGACCATGATCCTCTTGCCGTGCCACCACGTGCTGCCGCTTATGGGGTCCATGATAGCCCCCCTCGTCACAGGCGGCAGCGTGGCCTTCTGCCCCTCTATGAGCGCGCCGGACTTGATGAGGACGCTCGCCGACGGCAAGGTCGGCATAGTGATAGGCGTGCCGCGTCTTTACACGATGCTGACAAAGGGCATCTGCGGCAAGATTGACGCGCATTGGTTCACGCGCGCACTCTACAAGTTATGCAAAATGGTGGGCAGCCGGACCCTCTCGCGCCTCGTGTTCTCCTCCATCCGCAAGAAGATGGGCGGGGCCATACGCTTCTTTGTCAGTGGAGGCGCGGCTCTCGACCCCTTGGTGGCCCAGAGGATGAAGACACTTGGGCTTGACGTGCTCGAGGGGTATGGCATGACCGAGTGCGCCCCCATGATTGCCTTCACGCGCCCTGACGACATAACGCCCGGAGCGTCGGGGCAGCCCGTGCCGGGGTGCGACGTCGAGGTGCGCGACGGCGAGCTCGTGACGAGAGGCAAGAACGTCATGCAAGGATACTATGGCCGCCCTGAAGAGACCGCGGCGTTGATCCGGGACGGGTGGATATACACGGGCGACCTTGGTTACATCGACTCCAAGGGCAGGGTGGTGGTAACTGGCCGGCGCAAAGAGATAATAGTTCTCTCAAACGGCAAGAACGTCAACCCGACGGAGATTGAGCAGAAGATTGAGGAGTATCAGGACATCGTCAAAGAGGTGGCAGTGACCGAGAGCAACGACGCGCTCGTGGCCATAATTGTCCCCACACCCGCTCTCGCAGCCTCGCTGACCGATGAGCAGATTGAGGAGAAGGTAAAGTGGGAGATTCTCGACAAGTATAACGCCGACGCGGCTGCATACAAGAAGATCTTCAACGTCAAGATATACCGCTCCGACCTGCCTCGCACTCGGCTCGACAAGATCCAGCGATTCAAGCTCAAGTCTCTTCTCGTCGACACGGCTCAGGCTCAGACAGCGCCCGAGGCGGTGGACGAGGCCATGAGCGACGAGTACAAGATCATAAAGAGGTACATTGAGAGCGAGAAGGTCTGCAAAGTCCGCCCGACGGACCACATCGAGCTCGACCTTGCTTTCGACTCGCTTGACAAGGTGGGGCTCCAGGTGTTCATCAACTCAAGCTTCGGACTCGACATGTCAACCGATCAGCTCACGGCGTTCAAGAGCGTGGCCGAGATGGCCGACTTCGTGGCCGAGGGAAAGACAAAGATGCAGGTTGAGAAGATTGACTGGAAGAAGATCCTCCGCGAGCACACCACGCTCAAGCTGCCGCAGACGTGGGTCACTGGGCGCATATTCATAGCCCTCTCGCAACCATTCTTCCGCCTCTACTTCAAGCTGCGCGGCAAGGGGGCGGAGCGCATACCAGACGGCCCCGTGATCATCGCGCCCAACCATCAGAGCTTCCTCGACGGCCTCTTCGTCATGTCGTTCTTAAAGTATAGAGACATTAAGAACA
Organism: uncultured Bacteroidales bacterium; assembly: GCA_934725785.1. Classification (GTDB taxonomy): domain Bacteria; phylum Bacteroidota; class Bacteroidia; order Bacteroidales; family Marinilabiliaceae; genus W3P20-009. The sequence goes on from CAKVCS010000018.1 coordinate 10,374, forward strand.
CGTACTTCTACGCCAAGGAGCAGCATATAAGGCGACCGTTCATAAAGTTCATGGCTGCGACGCACAACGTCATAGTGATGGATATGAGCAACCTTAAGGAGTCCATCCAGAAGATGGGCGAGGCGCTCAAGAAGAAGAAGAACATCATAATATTCCCCGAGGGCACGCGCACCACCGACGGCAAGCTCGGAGAGTTCAAGAAGACGTTCGCCATCCTAAGCAAGGAGCTCAACGTCCCCGTTGTCCCCGTCTCCATCAAGGGGGCTTTCCAGGCTATGCCTAAGGGTAGCAAACTGCCGAGGCCGCACCGCGTCCAGGTGGAGTTCCTCCCGCCCGTCTACCCAAAGCAGTCCGCCGAGAGCTATGACAACATAACGAAAGAGGTCTACGACAGCATAAAGGAGAACCAGGAGGCCGAGTAGGCTTCAATATCACCTGCGAATATAGGCCCCGTTGCCCGCACAGGGCGGCGGGGCTTTTTTTGTCAGTGACAGCTACAGGGCATGCGATGGGTTCTCACTCGCCGGCAAAGATAAGAAAAGGCGGCGCCCACGAGCCGTAATAGCCCGTGGGCACCGTCATTGTGTGGGGAAAGGTTTTTCGACTTACTCCATCTGGTCGCGCTTCTCTTGCACCTGCGCGTCGAGAACGGCCACGGCCGTCATATTGACAATGTCGCGCACGGAGCTCTCTATGTCCAAGAAGTGGATAGGCTTCTTAAGGCCCATCTGGATGGGGCCCAGGATGTCGCCCACGCCCATCTCCAGCAGCAGTTTGCTGGCGGTGTTTGCCGAGCTGAGGTTGGGGAACACGAGTGCGTTGACGTCTTTGCCCGCAAGCTTAGAGAAGGGGAACTTGCGGTCGCGCAGCTCGCGGTTCAGGGCGAAGTTGACTTGCATCTCGCCGTCGACCACCATGTCCGGGTAACGCTCGTGCAGGGTCTCCACCACCTTGTGGACCGACGCCGGGCTGCCCTCTTTCGTCGCGCCGAAATTGGCGTAGCTCAGCATGGCCATCACCGGCTCGTGGTTGAAGAACTTCACGGTGTCATACGTCAGTTTGGCCACGTCTATGAGCGTGTCCGTGCTCGGGTGGCGGTTTATGAGCGTGTCCGCCATGAAATACGTGCCTTTCTTCGTGTTGAGGATGTGCATGGCGCCAATGTGGTTAAGCCCTTTGCGTATGCCTATTATCTCCTTGGCGGCCGATACGAGTTCCTCGTTCTTGGTGTAGACGCCCGTAATCATGGCGTCCGCCGCCCCCGTCTTCACCATCATGAGGCCGAAGTAATTGCGGTCGTACATCTTCTCGAAGTACTCGTCGAACGTTGCGCCCTCGCGGCCTTTCTCCTCGGCCATGATCTTGGCGAAAGTGGTGCGGCGGCCCTCCTCACGGTCGTGGCGCAGGTTCACAATCTCCATTCCCGTGAGGTCTATGTCGTTCTCGGCGGCTATCTTGGCCAGCTTCTCCTCGTTCCCCAGGAGGATGGGCTTGCAGAGCCCCTCCGACAGCGCTTGCGCGGCCGCTTTGAGCATGTTGACGTGGTTGGCCTCCGAGAAGACCACGCGCCGCGGGTTTTGCCTCGCCATGTCATAGAAGCTGCGCAGCATCTTGTTGTCAAGACCCATCAGGCTCTTCAGCTTGACCTCGTAGGCCTGCCAGTCCTCTATTGGTTTGCGAGCCACACCGCTCTCGATGGCGGCGCGCGCAACGGCGGGGGCCACGGTCGTAAGCAGCCTCGGGTCCAGAGCCTTGGGGACAATGTATTCGCGGCCGAACGAGATGCGCTTCATGCCGTAGGCGGCGTTCACAACGTCTGGCACAGCCTTGCGGGTGAGCTCGGCAATGGCCTTCACGGCCGCCACTTTCATCTCCTCGTTGATGCACTTGGCGCGGACGTCGAGCGCTCCGCGGAAGATGTAGGGGAACCCGAGGACGTTGTTAATCTGGTTGGGCTGGTCGGAGCGGCCCGTGGCGTAAATGATGTCGGGCCGGCTGGCGCGGGCGTCCTCCGGGCTTATCTCCGGCTGAGGGTTGGCAAGGGCGAAGACTATGGGGTCCTTTGCCATTGAGCGGACCATGTCTTGCGTAAGCACGCCGGCCACCGAGAGGCCCAGGAAGACGTCCGCGTCCACGAGAGCCTCGGCCAGGCTGTTCACGTCCCTCGTGGTGGCGAACTCGCGCTTCTGCTCCGTCAGGTTGGGCCTGTCCATTTTTATCGGGCCCTTCGAGTCGACCATTATGACGTTCTCGCGTCTCACGCCGAGGCGCATGTAGAGGCGCGTGCACGATATGGCGGCAGCCCCCGCGCCGTTCACGACGACCCTGACGTCC
>CAKVCS010000019.1 GCA_934725785.1 uncultured Bacteroidales bacterium
GATTCGCATAGTCATACACGATGTCTCCAAAATACGTTCCCCCAGCCTTGCTCACCCTTCCGGCATCGTCATAAGAAAATTGAATATCATGATGCAAATACCCGCCGCTGATGCCGCTTATGACCTTGCCGCTATCGCGGAGGCCGAAAGCGAGACCGGAGGCCGACGATGACGAGTCATCATCATCGCCGCAAGAGGTTAGCATGGCGGGCATGACTGCCGCGAACGCCAGCAGACAGAGTGTCTTCAGGATTTTCATCGTTTTAAAAGGTTTTGTTTAAGAGTTATTGAACAAATCCATAACGCAGGAAAACGGAATTTATTGCTATGACGAAATAAAAAAGCCTATGCCAGCTTAACATGTGCAGCCGGCAAAGGCAAAAAGTGCGGATAAAGAAATATGTAGAAGCGTATGCGGCGCGAGGCTTCACGCCTGACGCAGAGCCACGTCGGCCTCGACCTTGTCCTGAAAAAATGAAATCGCCTTGAGTTCAACGTATTTCAGTGCCGTCTGAGCCTGCGGAATGGCGCCAAGGCTTATCTTGATGACTTTGTCCGGGAGCGTCGCGATGAAGTCGACCTTGTCCGGGGCGAACTTCTTGACGAAAGAGATGGCCGGCGACACAAGGAGGTCGACCCCCATGGGTCCGGAGTATGACAAGTAAACGTCCTCCCCCTCAATCTTGAGCACTGAGACGGTTATGCCGATGCTTTTTGTGAAACCGAAAACCGAGAACGGCACAGCGACAACAGCCGAGGAGTCGCTCGCGTAATTGATAGAGAGAGATTTGTTGAACCGCTTCAAGACGTAGTCTTGAAGCTCAGAGAAAGAGATGGAAGCCTTCATTGTTATTCGATAATTATCAGCAGAATATGGCCAGTCGTCATTGCCTCGTCCCGAGGACGGACCTCGTAATCTCCTTGACGACCGAGCGCGTTGCCGCGCTCGTAGCCCTCTTGGCCACCTGTCCGGCTATGTCGCTGGCACTCTTGCCTTTTGACTCCGCCCCTGTAATCTTGCCGGAGACCCACGAGCCGAGAATCGTTGCGAGGCAGCTCACGATGGCCGTTCCTACGGTCTTCCATATCCGTCCGACGGCGGTCGTGGACCCCTTGGCCGACTTACTGGTCTTGCCGGCAGTCTTTGCGTCGCCGTCATTCGTAGACTGCTCGCTCTCGCGCAGCAGCACCTCGAAGGCGCTATCGGGGTCGACAGGGGTGGCATACTTGGCGTTGAGCGGCGACGCGGCTATGACGGCCTTGCGCTCATCGGGCGAGACGGCGCCAATCTGGCTGAGCGGGAAGAGAATCTTGGCCCGCTGAACCATGGTGGGCGCCCCCTTCTCATCGAGAACTGAGACGAGGGCCTCGCCCGTCTCGAGGTTGGTGATGGCCTCGTCGGTCTTGAACGCCGGGTTGGCACGGAAGGTCTCCGCGGCCGCGCGGACGGCTTTCTGATCCTTGGGCGTGAAGGCCCGGAGGGCGTGCTGGACGCGGTTGCCGAGCTGTCCGAGGATGTTCTGGGGAATGTCGGTAGGGCTCTGCGTTACGAAGTATATGCCCACGCCCTTGGAGCGTATTAGCCGGATGACCTGCTCAATCTTGTCTGTCAGGGCCTTGGGCGTGTCGTCGAAGAGGGTGTGGGCCTCGTCGAAGAAGAAGACGAGCTTCGGCTTGTCGAGGTCGCCCACCTCGGGCAGGCGCGCGTAGAGGTCGCTGATGAGCCAGAGGAGGAAGGTGGAGTAGAGCTTGGGCTGGAGCATGAGGCGGTCGGCCGCGAGCACGTTCATCACCCCCTTGCCGCCCTCGGTCTGGATGAGGTCCATTATGTCAAGCTCGGGCATGCCGAAGAACTGGTTGGCGCCCTGGTTCTCGAGCTCGAGCAGCGCGCGGCTTATCGCCCCGACGCTCTGGGGGGCGATGTTGCCGTATGACGAGTTGAGCTGCTTGGCGTTGGCCGAGACGTGGGTGAGCAGCGCGCGGAGGTCCTTGAGGTCGTAGAGCAGCAGCCCCCTGTCGTCCGCCACGCGGAAGACGATGTTGAGAATCCCCGTCTGGGTGTCGTTGAGCCCCATGAGGCGCGCCAGGAGCTGCGGGCCGAGGCTGCTGATGGCCGCGCGTATGGGAGTGCCTTGCTCACCATAGACGTCGAAGAACCTGACGGGGCAGGGCTGGAACTGCGGGTCGGGCACTCCGAACTCGTCCTTCCTCTTCTCGATGAACCCGCTCATGCGGCCCGGGCGGCATATGCCGGAGAGGTCGCCCTTCATGTCGGCCATGAAGCACGGCACTCCCGCCTGGCAGAACGTCTCGGCCATGACCTGCAGAGTGACAGTCTTGCCCGTGCCTGTAGCTCCGGCAATGAGGCCGTGGCGGTTGGCCATCTTGCCTATGATGCTTATGGGGCCTTGGTCTGAGTGGGCTATGTATAGCTTGCCGTCGGAGGTGTACATATGCTATCGGGTATTAATTAAAAAAGTATGTAGTCGTATCCCTTCACGCGCATTGATACGTCAAATGTAAACTATTGTTTGGCGGAAGCGCGCTCGCGCGCCCGTCGGGAGAGGAGAAAACCGTAAGTATCAATTTGTAAAAAAATAAATTTGGAACGCAAAACACAACAAGGACGAGGAGTCCGTATGGATATTTTAAGGTAATTTAGCGGCAAAAGAAAACACCATAGCTACAAAATTCACAAGAAAACCATCAATTGCTAACAATGAAAAAAATCACCTGTCTGCTTGCGACCATCGCTTTAGCCGCGGAGCTGCAAGCGCAGACCCCGCTAACGAAAGACCAGATTTTGGCCATGAGCACGGAGGAGCTGTCCGAACTGCCCCTTGAGGACCTGATGCAGGCCGTGGAGACATTGGGAGTCGGCAGCGTGGACGAGCTTTTCGCCCTGATAATGAACAAAAACGTCTCGTCCGCCTCGAAGACCGAGGAGAGCACGTTCACCAGCCAGATGGCCACGACCGTCATAACCAAAGACGAGCTGCGCAGCTGGGGCGCGACGACCATCGAGGACGCGTTCCGACTGATTCCGGGCATGATAGTGTCTCAGCGCAACAACGGATGCTACGACATCCACATCCGCGGCCTGAACAACGTGCCGGAGAACCTCCACCTGCTCTACACGAACAACAACAACATGCAGCTGATGGTTGACGGACGCTCGGTCCAGAACCTCATAACGGGCATCATCGAGATGGAGCAGCTCCCGATATCTATCGAGGACGTGGAGCGCATCGAGGTCGTGCGCGGAGCATGCTCGGCCCTCTACGGCATGAACGCCGTGACGGGCATCGTGAACATAATAACGGAGAAGCCGGCGGAGGGGTCCAAGACCGTGAGCGGCGGCGCCCAGATGGGCAACATGAACACCTTCGTGGCGGACTTCGCGCTGCGTAAGACATTAAACAGCAAGTGGGCGGCGGGCGTCACCGTCAACGCCCAGAGCCGCGGCAGGGGCGCCGACGAGCTCTTCGTGGCGCCCGCGCAGGGCCTCTACCTTGACGTCGACGGCGCATACGCGCCAGGCTCGAGCGTGACGGACGAGGAGCTGGCTGACGCCACGAAACTGGTCAACGTGTCGGACGGCGGATACTTCTCGGTGTCGGACATCAACCGCCTCCGCCAGCTCGACTCGCAGGGCAACCTTTACCTTATAAACGAGACCGACTCGCCCATAGAGGACATGTTCCCCGAGCCTGGCGTGGCGCGGCGCAACCTGGGAATAAACGGTTACATCAACTTCACTCCGCGCACGGGCGTCAGCCTTAGCCTCAGCGGCGGATACCAGAACTCCTACGCCCTTAACATGACCCCGTCGCAAGACTACTTCTCGCAAGTGGGTACGGGCAGCAAGACGGGCTACGTGAACCTTGAGGTCAACGCGGGCGACCTGCGGGTGCTTGCCAACTACACCGGCGGGCCGCAAGACTTCACCAAAGGCGTGGCTGGTTACAAGCTCAAGTCCAACACGGCCAACGCCCTGGCCGAGTACAACTTCCACCTTGGCGAGGTGAGCCTCCGCCCAGGCGTGGCATACAACTACATGTATTATGACGACGACGCAGTGGAGTCGCCAAGCCATGCGCCCGAGATGATAGGCCTGCTGGGCGGCCACACGAGCATATCCGTCATATCGCCGAGCGTGCAGGCGAGGTGGACGCGCGGGGGCTTCGGACTGACGGCAGCAGTCCGCGCGGACAAGACGAGCAAGCCCGACAAGTGGAACACGTCATATCTCGCCGCGGCATCTTACAAGTTCAACGACGACAACTTCATCCGCCTCTCCTACGGCCACGCCTTCCGCGGCCCGAACATGATAAACACGAGCGTAGACCTGACGCAATACCGGACCGGGATGTCAATGCCATCCATAATGTACTTCAAGGGCAGCGACAAGGCCGACCTCATGAGCCTGGACAACATAGAGATAGGCTACAGGTGGAAACCCACCCCGCGAATCCTCCTCGACGCCGAGCTCTTCCTCTCGCGCAGCAAGGACTATGGCGCCATAATAACGAGCAAGTCCGCCTACACAATCTCGGCATCGCAGTTCGACGGGATAAAGAGCGCCATGACAGCCGACCCCGCCCTTATGAAGCAACTGATGGAACTCGCCAAGACCGACCCGGCAGCCTTCCAATCCGCCATGCAGTCAATAGCGGGCACCATGGTGGGCAACCTGATGAAGACTATGGACACCTACACGACGTTCGAGTACCAGAACCTGCCATACAAAGTCTACCAGATGGGGCTGAACCTCAACCTCGACTGGATAATATCGAGCAAACTGATCCTGAAGCTTAACGCTAACGTCCAAAGCACTAAAGTGGACAATTTCTACCCTTACAGCCAACACGCCAACGTGAGCGGCCAGCTGCAAAGCGCCACGAAGACCACCCTGGCCGCCGTCACCGAGCTGGTGCAGGGCGAGATGCGCCACACGGGCTACGCCAACGATGCGTTCAACTATGCCGATTTCTACCGTTTCCGCGATGAGACGGGGTGGCTCGGATGGTCCGACTCACAAAAATCAGACGTTGAGGACCAGCTGATTACGTGGTACAACACGAATGGCAACGCCGACGCGACAGTGACTCTCTCGGACGGCTCTTCGCGAGTCGTGAACAACCCGCTGGCCATGTATTACGCCATGCGCTACGGCGTCCTGCGCCGCAAGACCTCGGGCGAGGACTTCTACGACTGCGGCACAGCCGAGACCCAGGATCCCGAGCTTACCAACGGCCACAAGCACAAGGCTACGCCGAGCGTATACGGCATGGTGGGCGTGATATACAAGCCCATAAGCCAGTTGAACATATCTGCCTACGCCAACTACGTCGGCAAGCGAACGTACAACACCACGTACTCTGAGGCCATGAACTCCGCGGGGCTGGGCAAGAGCGAATACGCCGACCTCGACGCAAAGTTCACAATGAACCTCAAAGTCGGCTATAAGCCATCGGACAACGTCGAGTTCTTCCTAAACGCTAACAACCTGTTCAACAACGACAAGCGCGAGATGATATACTGCGACAAGATTGGCGGCCTCTACACCGTTGGCGTCAACTTCGGCATATAACATACCACACGCCCGAAAAAGCGAAGTCAGCCCCCCATGGATAACCTCCATGGGGGGCTGACTGTTTTATGGCGTCACAGGGGAGGGGCGCATGGCGCAAGCCTCAGCCACCTCGGCGGCCCAAGGCGTAGAAAGCCACGGCTGATGCCGCCGCGACGTTAAGCGAGTCGACGCCATAGGCCATAGGGATGCGCACGACATAGTCTGAGGACTCGATGGCCTCGGCAGGGAGGCCGTCACCCTCGGCACCCATTATGATGGCCAGCCGGGGCTCGGACCGCAAAGCGGGGTCATCAAGCGTGACGGATTTATCAGTCAGCGCCATGGCCACCGTCTTGAACCCGAGCGAGGCCAGCGAGGCGACGGGCTTGTCCAGCCAAGCCCATGGCACAAGGAACACCGCCCCCATGGAGACCCTCACGGCACGGCGGTTGAGAGGGTCGCACGAGTTGGCCGTGACGAGCACGGCATCCATGCCAAGAGCGGCTGCCGAGCGGAAAATCGCCCCCACGTTAGTGGAATCGACCACCCCGTCTATCACCGCTACGCGGCTCTTGCCCCGACAGACGTCGGCGGCCGAGGGCAGAGGCCAGCGGCGCATGGCGCACAGGACGCCCCGCGTAAGGGTATAGCCGGTGAGCGAGGCGAGAACCTCACGCGGGCCGGTGAAAACGGGCGCAGAGGGCGGGAGCGCGGCAGCGATGTCTGCTGCGTCGGAACTCAAATGGCGCTCCTCGGCAAGAAGCGAGACGGGCTCGGCCCCCGCGGCCATGGCCACACGTATGACCTTGGGGCTCTCGGCTATGAAAAGCCCCTCGGCGGGGTTGAGACGGTTGCGCAACTGCGCCTCGGTGAGGCGCGCGAAGACTTCGAGGCCAGGGTGCGAGATGGAGTCTATGCGTATTACGGGCATCGGGGGAGGGCGGCTATTTGCGCACTATGGTGCATATGTAAAGGAAAAAGGCAAAGCCAGGCAGAGCGTCGCCAAGGTCAAGGAACCGGTAATCTATCCTATTGCCGCTCTTCTTGACTATGTCTATGAACCCGAGCCCGGCGCCACCGCTCTCGTCGATGTGCCCTTTCGTTATCTGCTCACGGTATGCGGCCGAGAGCTGCCCCTTGTCCATCATGTTGATTGAGTCGAGCCGGGCCTTGATGTCCTCCACCTGTCAGAGCGGATGAGGTTGCCCGTCACAATGCTGTAGGCTTCATCGGAGTGAGAGACAATTATGACGCCCCGCCTCTCCTCGTCGGGGTCGGACGTGATGGTGTCGGCGTGTCGGCTTATGTTCTGCAGAGCCTCGACCATCACGTTGAACACCTTCCGCTGCACGGGGCTGCTCTCCGCCTGGCGCAGCAGGCTCTCCTCGGTGACGATGGTGAAATTGCGCGTCACGGCCGGCGTCACGTCGCCCACATATATGAGGTTGACCTCCTTTGTCGGGAGGTCTTGGAAAAGGCTGTGGGCGTATTCGAGAAAGCTGTTATTTGAGAAGCTTGGAGTCATAAATAGCCGATTTTTCTGTCAGTGGTGAAAACATGGTTTGTCACAGCTCGACACCAATGAGCAGCACGTCATCGACCTGCTTGTCCGTGCCCTTCCAGTCATAGAAAGTCTTGACGAGATCCTTGCTCGTGGCGGCCATGGACTCATTGATGTTCCTGGCGAGCCACTCCTTGACGCGCCTGGTGAAGAACTTCTTGTGCTCCTCGCCACCGAGCTGGTCGGGCAGACCGTCTGAAAAGACGAAGATGCGGTCTCCCGGCTCGTACGTTATTACGTTGTTCTCGAAAGACTTCTCCTTGCGGCCGTTGGGCAGGGGCTTGCCGCCAATGCCCTTACGCGTTGCCTCGAACTCCTGGAATATGGCGTCGTCGCCCGAGTCGAACTGACCGTGTCGGCTCTTGTGGAGATAGTAGAGTGGCCTGTGGGCCCCCGAGAACTGCAGCTCTCGCTCGGCGGGATTGATTCGGATGAGGGCGAGGTCCATGCCGTCGCCGGCGTTGGCCTCGCTTGTCTTCTGCTTCAGGGCGTCGCGGACGGCCTCGTGGAGCATGTCGAGAATCTGCGCGGGGTTAAGCTCGGGATGGTTGGAGACTATGTTGCTGAGCAGCAGGTATCCTATGATGGAGAGCAGCGCGCCCGGGACTCCATGGCCAGTGCAGTCGACCACGGCCACGTACGTGACGCCGTCGCGGTGGTAAGACCAAGGGAAGTCTCCCGAGACGATGTTCTTCGGCCTGTAGAACATGAAAGAGTTGGGGAAGAACTTCTGCAGCTCGACCTCCTCGGGCAGTAGCGCGAACTGGATTCGCTTGGCGTAGTTGATGGAGCTCATGACGTCCTCCTTGGCCTTCTGAGCCTCCTGCTCGAGTCGCTTGATCTCCGTCACGTCGTGGACGGTGAAGAGCACGGAGTCGACGCTGCCGTTCTCGTCCATCTCGGGGATGGCCTTCACCTCCTTGTAGAGCTTGTCCTTCTCGCCGAGCTCAATCTCCGCGCTCTCCTGCCTCTTGTTCTTCTTGGCCGTCTTGAGAGTGTCGGTCACGAAGTTTCGGACAGGCTCGTCGTCGAGCAGGTCGGCGAAGGCCTTGTCCTTGAGCTTGTCGGACGACGAGAGGGAGAGGAACTTTGCCGCCGCGGGGTTGGCGTAGAGAATCTTGCCCTTGAGCGAGGTTCGGATGATGACGTCCGGGGAGTTCTCGGAGAGTGACTTCATTCGCCCTGTCTTCTTCTCCTCGTTCTCTCGCATCTTGCGCTCGGTGACGTCCCTCGTGTTGAAGATCAGGCCTCGGATGGCCGGGTCGTGCAGGAGGTTCTTGCCCTGCGTCTCGAGATAGATGCGCTCGTTGTTCTTCTTGAGGTAAGTGTACTCGATTTTCGTCTCTCCGCCCGGTGTCGAGAGCAGATAGTCGAACATCTTCTGGACTTTCTTGAAGCTGGTGGGCATCATCCACTCCTCGTCCATGCCGTGAATGTCCTCGTCCGGGCCGTAGCCGAGGATTCTCTTCATCGACGGGCTCTCGTAGACGACCTCACGGTCCTTGTTGTATATGGAGATGAACTCGGAGGCGTTGGAGAGCATTGCGTCCTGCTTCTTCTGCTGCGCCTTGATCTCCTCTATCTTGCTGTTGAGCTCGGAGTTTGAGATCTCTAGGTTCTCCTTGGCCTCGCGCATCTCCCTTGCGTTCTCGTTGAGCTGCTCCTCGTTCTTTCGGAGTGTGGCGGTCATCTGCTGGGACTCGCGGAGGAGCCTCTCAGTTCGCTCGTTGATCTTGAGGTTGTAGAGCGTGCTGCCGACGATGCTGCCGACCTCCTCGGCCAGGAGCATGAAGTGCTGCGGCAGGCTGCTTTGGAAGAACGAGACCTCGATGACTCCCTGGACCTCCTCCTCTTGCTTGAGGGGGATGATTAGGAGGGACTTCGGGCGGCTCTTGCCAATGAGTCCGGACGAAATGGTGAAATAGTCGTCGGGTATCTCCGTGCGGTATATGAGCTGCTTCTCGTAGGCCGCGGCGCCAATGAGGCCGTAGCCCACCTTGATTTCGACCTTCTCGTACCTCTTCCTGTCATAGGCGTACTGCGTCACCGTCCGGAGCTTGTCGCCCTCGAGGATGTAGAAAGCGGCCTGGACGGCGTTGCAGTAAGATATGAGGCCCTCGATGGTGGCCTCGGCGAGGTCGTCGATGCGCGTGTGCGCGCGGAGTATGTCGGATATGGTCTCCTTGCCCTTTGACACCCAGTTGGCGAATGTCTCCTTCTCGCGGCTGTCGTGCAGGCTTTGGCCGAGGTTGAGAAGCGTTCGGCCTATGTCGGACTTCGTGGCGGTCCTGCTGTCGACGTCGTGCCCCTCGCGGATGTTGTCGGCCATCATGATGCTCTCCTTGATTGTCGAGCGGAGGCCGTCAATCTCGTCCTGCATCTCGCTGAGCTTCCGGGCCTTGAAGTTGGCTATGTAGAGCGTGGCCAGGAGCACGGCGAGCACACAAAGGTCGAAGACCCAGACAAACAGGTAATGGTGGAGATATATGATGTTATGGAGCGATACGTTGAAGCCGAGCAGGCCCATCATACTCGTCCATCCGATGAGCAGCGTGGCCACGACGACGCCCAGCGCCACATACCACTGCAGCTCCGAGAATCCGTCCGGTGAGAAGTATCCCCAGCTCACCCTTACTCTCTTTTTCTTGTTCATCGACAGGGACTATATAACGTCGCGCAACTGGTGCTCAATGGCCTCCCATGCGTCAACAATCTTCAATTTTTCGAAACTTGCCACCTCGATGACCGCGTCGACGCGCTGCGACTCGCCCGTGGTGAGCGGGAGCACGTAGACGTTGAGGCTGCGGCTGCGCCCGAGGCCGGAGAGAGCCGTGAGGTAGTCGGCAGGCACCTTCTCGAGGGTGAGTGGCTTGTCAGACACCACGACCTGCCCGAGTATGCCGTCGCCCGACGTGAAGACCTCGGTAGGCGGTTCGTCCGACAGGCCGAAACGCCCGCACATGACGAACGTGTCGGACTCGGCCGCTCCGCCATCCTGAGCCTCAGGAGATGTCGGGACGGCCTCTGACCGCGCGAAAGCCACCGCCCCCGTGATGTCGAAGCAGACGTCGACGGCGTCTATGAGGTACTGGAGCCTGCCGGCGTCGGGAGCCGACTTGGCCTTCATCTTGCGGACGGTCTCTACAAACCTCACGGCGCCCTTCTCTATGGCGTTCTGCCTGCGGTTCTTGTTCCTCAGCTCGAAGAGGTCAGTCTTGAGCCTGTCGAGCTCCGAGTCGCGGAGCGCGAGGTCGGAGACAAGCTCGGCGTTTTTCTTCTTATACTCGTCGACACCCTTCTGCGAGCGTACGGATATGACGGCCGTGGCCGTGGTGAGGCACACCGCCATTATGATGTTGACGCTTATGAACGTGGTCTGGCTCATCTCGTAGGCCATAAACTGCCAGAAGATGAAGAGCAGGATGATGGTCAGCAGCGCGAGCTGGAGCTTGACGAGCATAGGCGTCTCGTCGATCTTACGGATGACGCCGCAAGTCCACAGCCAGACCTTGATGCTGACACGCCTGACAACGTTCCAGCGTTTCCTGAGACTGCCGCATATGTCACCCCACACCATCCGCACGTCGATGCTGAATGACGAGGCTGAGACCTCGACGTAGCGAGAGAGCCTGTTTTTTATTTTCGATATCCAGGCGGGCATGTCACTGAATTGTCTTTAAGAAGTTTATAATCTCCTGGGGGGAGAGGGTGGCGTCGGGCCGCAAGAGCCTCAGGGCGGCCTGGGGCATTGTCGGGACGTCGGCCGTCTTGGGGTCCTGCACGATGGTGTAGCCCCCGGCGTCGGCAATCGCCTTAAGCCCCTTGGCTCCATCCTGGTTGGCACCCGTGAGAATGACGCCCACGGTCTTCGACCTCCAAGCCTTGGCCGCCGAGGCGAGCGTGTAGTCGATGGCCGGGCGGCAGAAGAGGTAAGGGTCCTCGATGGAGAGGGACACCGCCCCGAAGTAGTCTATGAACATATGGTAGTTGGCGGGAGCCACGTAGACGTTTCCCCTCTCGACCACCTGCTTATCATAAGGCTCAATGACGTTGAGCCGCGTGCGCTCCCCCAGCGCCTCGATGAAGCCGGCCCTGACGTGCTTAAGTCGGTGCATGCACACGATCACGGGGGCAGGGAAGTCGGGCGGCAGGGCCGCGAGAATCCTCGACACGACAGCGTAGCTGCCCGCCGACCCGCCAATGACCACTGCGCGATAATCTGCCATAAGCCTTGCTATGATATGCGTTACTTTATAAGCCTGTAGAGACCGTCGGCACGGCATGACGGGTCGAGCAGGTCCTCGGCCCCGAGCGGCCTCTCCATCACCCCTATGCAGAGCGCGGAGCCTGGGCCGGAGAGAGACCCGGTGAGGCAGTCCACCGCTACGCGCGTCAGCTTCTCGTTGTATGAGAGCATGACGTCGCGGCATATCACGACATCGTACTTCTCATCCACGCAGTTGACAAACCACCCGTTGCGGAACGAGACGTTGGCGAGCAGGCCGTCCCGCAGCGCCGGGCCGTCGGCCGTCTTGACCACGTAGTGGTCATAGTCCTCGGCCGACTCGAGCCTCTCGAAATTCGAGCGGTTCTGCGCGTCGTCGTGCTTGGACACACGGAGCGAGCGGCACTCGGCCACCGTCCTGTCGCTAAGCACGTTGGCCACGATGCTCACGTCGGAGCGTCCCGCCAAGTCGAGCGCCACGACGAGGCTGAAGAGCTCGTGATAGCTCGTCAGGCACGGGAGCCACACCGTCTTGCCATGCCCCTCGGCGAAATCCTTTATAAGCCGCCGCCACAGCGACGGGGCGCGGAAGAGCTCGGTCTGCGGCACGGCGAGGTAATATGAAATCTCGTCGAACGTCACGAGCGAGCCGAGGGCCGAGTAGAGATCCTGCACCCTGTGGAAGTGCATCTTCTCAAACACGTAGGCCAGCCTCCGGCGGAAGAAATCGTCGGAGAAGTTGGTGAAGTCCACCTTCAGCCTCTCAGCGAGGACGGCCTCTATTTCCCTCAGTTCGTTAGTGGTCAGGAGCATGATCCGCTATTTTTTCTTGTAGAAGGCGCCGGAGCGCCCGAACAGTGTGCCTGCCTTGAGTGGCAAGTCCTCCTGCCTGCCCAAGACGAGCGTCCCCCCGGGGAACAGTTTCTCGGATATCCCTTTCAGGACCCTCAGCTGCAGCGCCTCGTTGAAGTATATGATGACGTTGCGGAGGAAGACTATGTCGACCCTGTAGGGGAACGGGGCGCCGTCT
>CAKVCS010000020.1 GCA_934725785.1 uncultured Bacteroidales bacterium
GGCCTACTCCACATATCGCGAGGCGCACCGCATGCAGAGGCACATACGCCGTGTGACGAGATACCTCGACGCGTTCGCCAGGAACGCCAAGCAGTATGAACGCTTCGTCAAGACGTCCGCCGATGGCCAGGAGGGCGAAAAGGAGGGTTTGAGCCGTGCTTGTAAGCAGTAGGCCGAATAGTCGCCACGCCCGCCTGTAGCCATGAGAGGAGACAAAGTCCGCCTGCGGGCGCTTGAGCCATCCGATGCCGACCTGCTCTTCGAGTGGGAGAACAACCCCGACTTTTGGGAGGCGGGCGACCGCCGGTGGCCAGTCTCGCTCGCCGACGTCAAGTCGCTCGTGGCGCACTCTGACCTCGATGTGTGGCAGACGAGGCAGGTCAGGTTCATGATAGACTCGCTCTCCGACGGCCGGTCGGTCGGATGCATAGACGTTTTCGATTTCGACCCGCTCAACATGCACTGCTCGCTCGGGATCCTCATCGAGCCTGGCAGCCGTGGCAACGGCTATGCCCGCGAGGCCGTACGCCTCGTTGAGTCTTTTGCGCGAGACGTGCTCCTGGCCCACAGCGTCTGCGTCACCGTGGCGGCGGACAATCAGCCAAGCATTGCCCTCTTCATGGCGGCGGGCTATGAGCGGGCGGGCGTCATGCGTCAGCACATAAGGCGAGGCCGCGCCTTCATCGACGAGGTTTTCCTCCAAAAAGTATTCGGGGAGTAGGCGGCCCGGCAATTGCCATTCTTACACATATATACCACGTAATGAACTATCTCTCAGTAGAGGATTTGCGTTTCCGTTGGGGAGACGTGACCCTTTTTGACGGCATATCTTTCGGCATAAGCGAGGGGCAGAAAGTTGCCCTCGTGGCAAGAAACGGGGCGGGCAAGAGCACGCTGCTGAGCATGCTGTCGGGGGCCCGCTCCGGAGCCGTCGGCGACCACGAGGCCCCCGATTCTGGCAAGATAACGTGGAACGACAATATCCGCGTAGGCTGGCTGCAACAGGACCCGGTCATGGATCCCGAGATGTCGGTGCTTGAGCTAGTCTTCGCGTCAGACAATCCCGCAGCCCAGACAGTAAGGGACTATGAGGCTGCCGTCGCGAGGCATGACGACGATGCCGTGCCTGCGCTCATCGAGAAGATGGACGCGCTCAAGGCGTGGGACTACGAGAGCCGAGCCAAGCAGATGCTCAGCCGCCTCTACATCGACGATTTCGACAAGAAGGCGGGCCAGCTGTCGGGTGGGCAGCGCAAACGCGTAGCCATCGCCAACCTGCTTCTCTCGGAGCCCGACTTCCTCATCCTCGACGAACCCACCAACCATCTTGACGTCGAGATCATCGAGTGGCTCGAGGAGTACCTCAGCCGCTCGACGGCAACGTTGCTCATGGTGACGCATGACCGTTACTTCCTCGACCGCGTCTGCACCAGCATTCTCGAGCTCGACAACCACGTCATATTCTCCTATGACGGCAACTACGCATACTACCTCCAGAAGCGCCAGGAGCGAATGGACTCCCGCCAAGCCGAGGTGGCCAAGGCCCGCAACCTCCTGCGCCGCGAGCAAGAGTGGATAAACCGCATGCCGCAGGCGCGGGGCACCAAGGCGCAGTTTCGCATTGACGCTTTCGAGAAGCTGCAAGAGCGCGCCAAGAAAGTAAGGGACGAGCGCGGCTTCGCCCTCGAGTTCGGAAGCGCAAGGCTCGGTCGCAAGGTGGTCGACGCCTTCGACCTCCACAAGGAGTTCGCCGGGCGGACTGTCATCGACGATTTCAGCTACAAATTCGCACGCGGTGAGCGGGTGGCCATCGTAGGGCCAAACGGCAGCGGTAAGTCGACCATGCTCAACATGCTCACCGGCTGCCTCGAGCCCGACTCGGGGCGGATTGAGACCGGCGAGACCGTCGTCACGGGATACTACCGCCAGGGCGGCATCTCCGTAGCGCCGCACAAGACTGTGCTCGAGGTCATTGAGGACATCGCCGACCAGATTGAGAAAGAGGGCGGCAGCACTGTGCCGGCGGCGCAGTTCCTTCGCCAGTTCCTCTTCCCAAACGAGATGCACCACGTCCGGGTCGAGAGCCTGTCGGGCGGGGAGCGAAAGAGGCTC
Organism: uncultured Bacteroidales bacterium; assembly: GCA_934725785.1. Classification (GTDB taxonomy): domain Bacteria; phylum Bacteroidota; class Bacteroidia; order Bacteroidales; family Marinilabiliaceae; genus W3P20-009. Next base: position 2,113 of record CAKVCS010000020.1, read on the forward strand.
TACCTCGTCACCGTGCTTATGAGGCAGCCCAACTTCCTTTTGCTCGACGAGCCGACCAACGACCTCGACATCCTCTCGCTCAACGTGCTTGAGGATTATCTCACTTCCTTTGGCGGCACGGTCGTCATCGTCTCGCACGACCGTTTCTTTGTCGACAAGGTGGCCGACCACCTCTTCGTCCTCGATGGCAAGGGGGGGGTGAAGGATTTCCCGGGCAACTACAGCGAATACCTCATGTGGCGCAAGGAGGCCGAGCGCCAGCAGCGCGAGGCGGCGCAGGCCAAGGCGGCGCAGTCCCCAAGGCGCGACACCGTGGCGCAGCAGCCCAAGGCCACTCGCCCGGCCAAGCTCTCTTACGCGCAGAAAAAAGAGCTCGAGAAGATTGACGCCGAGCTGCCCAGGCTCAACGAACGCAAGGCGGAGATAGAGTCCCTCCTTGCCGGCGGAGAGACCGACCCGCGGAAGATTATGGACCTCTCCGATGAATACGGCAAGATCAAGGGCCAGATTGACGAGATGGAGATGCGATGGCTCGAGCTGCAAGAAATTACGGAGGGCTGACCGCTCGTCTCATCTTCGGAGATATTTTGTTTATAACTGAGACTCACTCAGAGCAAAAACCACATTGAACATTCACATCAGATGAGCAGAGTTATAGGCATTGGCGAGACGGTGCTCGACATTGTCTTCAACGACAGGCGCGAGCCGCTAAGCGCCAAGCCGGGCGGCTCGGTCTACAACGCCATGATATCCGTGGCGCGCGCTGGCTTCCCAGCCTCTATGATAACCGAGATGGGCGATGACGCCGTCGGCGGAATCATCCTCTCTTTCCTACGCCAGAATGGAGTCGACGGCTCACTCGTCACCGTCAATGAGGGATGCCAGAGCCACCTCGCCCTCGCTTTCCTCGACAAGGACAAGAAGGCGGACTATGAGTTTTACAAGGACTACAAGGCGCAGCGCATCCGCTTCGCCATGCCCACCTTCGACGCCGGGGACGTGCTGCTCTTCGGCTCTTATTTCGCCATAAACCCGGGCCTGCGGGCCGACGTGTTGCCCGTCATCGAGACGGCCAGGGCGCAAGGGGCTTTGCTCTTCTACGATGTCAACTTCCGCGCCTCGCACAGGTCGGAGGCCAAGGCCCTGTGGCCTGCCATTGAGCAGAATATGCGTCTCGCCCACGTGGTCAAGGGGTCCGACGAGGACATTGAGATAATGCTCGGCGAGAAGGACTGGCGCAAGGCCTACCGCGATGTCATCAGCTCTCTTTGTCCCTATTTCATCTGCACCCAGGGCGGCTCGGGCGCTACGCTCCTCACGCCAGATGGCGAGTGGCACGTCGACGCTCGCCACATCGAGCCGGTCTCGACCATAGGGGCGGGCGACAGCTTCAACGCCGGCACCGTCTGCGGACTGCTCTCCGCCGGCGTGTCTGCCGGCTCTGTGGGCGGCGCGTCTTTCGCCTCCGCGCTTGCCGAGTCCATGGGCCGAGGCGTGGACTTCGCTACCGAGGTCTGCCTAAGCCTCGACAACTATATTGCGCCAAGGCGCAGCTGACGGGGCGCTTCCTCCGCGAGGCCGATGTCCTCAGCTTCCTCAATCTGCTCTGTAAGCCGGGCGACAGCCTCCATTCTTTTTCTTGCGAGCATATGTGAAGAGTAAGTTTATGAGGGCCATGCTTGGAGTGTTAAAAGTTACCCAGGATAATAAATATTGATGTCTGGAAGTTCGTCCCTCTCCAAGACTTCACCCCCTCCAGTGACATCGACAGGTCGGCCTCCGTGGCAGGCATCGACCGCCAGCTCTACGACAAGTACCGCCTCTCGCCCGAGGAACGCAGTTTTATCGAGTCCACAATCCGCCCAATGGAATAGAGAATTTAAAATATTATCAATAACACCGTTAACGCCATGTCAAAAGTAACAGACCCAACGGGTGCGCAGGCTCAGTCCTTCGACCTCATCATGCGCAAGGAGTTCGCCCTGCAGATTATAGAGGGGGTAAAGAGGCTCGAGTTCCGCGCTGTCTCCGATTTCTACATCTCGCGCTATATGCGCGAGAAGCCCGATGGCAGCCTCGAGTATAAGGACGAGGTTGAGTACCTCCACTTCCACGATTATAACAAAAGCTGGTTTCTCGACGTCCATATTGAGCCCATCTGGTTTCAGTACGTACACCCCTCTTGCGCAGAATTTTTTCATCACTATGGCCACTATGAGTTCGATCGGGACATGGAGGAGTTCGCCCACTTTGACCCGGACAATGATGACGACTCTGCTAACATCCCCAGCCTCTTCTGCATTCCCATTGACGCCATAATCAACACCGACCTCGTCCCTCTCGCCGACATTCGCAAGGCTGGCGAAGTCCCGGTCTACACCATAGCGCAGTGTGCCGAGAAACTGTCGCCCTCGCGCCGTCGCCCTCGCGCTTAGGCAATCTCGGATGAGATAAACATATATGACAATCAATTAATTAGCCTTTATTATGAAAATCTTCAGATTATTGCTCGCGGCTGCGGCTCTTTGCGCGGCAGGCTCTGTGTACGCCCAGCAGACGCAGGAGGTTGTCTACCTCAAGAACGGCTCAGTCATCCACGGCACGGTTCTCGAGACCCTGCCTGGCGTCAGCATCAAGGTGCGCAACAACGTCGGCGATGTCATGGTCTATTCCATGGCCGACGTTGAGAAGATTGCCAAGGAGGCTGCCTCCGCCACGCCTTCGTCCTACAGCCCGGCCGCCTCGCCCTCTACCTCTTCGTGCTCGGGCTGCCTCATCCGCGGCTATCGCGGTTTCGCTGATGGCGGCATATATGCCAGCACTCTCAGGATTGAGTATGATGGAGAAGAAGAGGGCAGAGACTCTTATACCCGCATCGGTTTCTCTACGACCCACGGTTTCCAGTTCAACCCGCATATTTTCCTGGGTGGCGGTTTCGGTATGCAGGGTTACTTGGATGACTATTTTGTGGAGGACTTCGACCTCATTATGCCAATTTATGCGGCTTTCCGCTGCGATTTTGTTGATAAGCGAGTCTCTCCTTTCGCCTCGTTCCGTCTTGGTGGCTTCACAAGCCTCATGTGCATTGATGACGAGTCTTTTGGTGGTGCCTACTTCAACCTCAATTTCGGCGTCCGCATTCGCAGGCTCAACATCGCAATAGGCTATGAGGGCATGCCTGGCACAGCCAGCGTCTATGACAATGATTTCCGTTACGTCGATTTTGATACCAAGCTCAACTCTTTCGTCTTCCGTGTAGGCGTCGACTTTGGTCGCCGCGCTGACTGATGCGGATAATCGTAATTAAATGAAAAATCCCCGCGCAAGCATTTGCGCGGGGATTTTTCTGTCAACTCTGTCCTCGCCCATAGTGCGGCTTCAGGACTCGGAAAAGCCCCCGCAAGGCTTTTGCAGCCATGCGGGGGCTCGTGTGCGATAGATTGCCTATGCTTTACTTCATAATCTCGACAAGCTCAATCTGGAATATGAGGGTGGCGTTAGGGCCGATCTTGTCGCCTGCGCCGCGCTTGCCATACGCCAGGTCTGCCGGCACGTAAATCTCCCACTTGGAGCCTACGGGCATCATCTGCAGAGCCTCTGTCCAGCCCTTTATCACGCCGCGGACTGCGAATGTGGCGGGAATGCTGTCATTGCTTGCGTCGAACTCGGTGCCGTCAATCAGTGTGCCGCGGTAGTTCACCTTCACGCGGTCGCTCTCCTTGGGCTTCGGGCCGTTGCCAGCCACCAGTATCTTATATTGCAGTCCGCTGGCGGTAGAGTCCACGCCCTCGGCCTTGATGTTGCTCTCCAGGAAAGCCCTGCCCTCGGCCTCGTTGGCCGCAGCCTCTGCGTCGCGCTTGGCCTGCATCTCGGCCCTCTTGGCGGTCGACTTCTTGTTCAGTATGGCCTGCGCCATGTCCATCTCTATGGCTGCCTTGCCTGTGGCGAGCTGCGATTTGGCTGCTGCCATGAAGAGGTCGCTGCTCACGGAGTCAATCTGCGCCTTGATGTTCTCCACGTAATCGGGGCGGAGGCTGCTGCCGTTGAGGGCTTTGGCGTAGGCCACGTAGTCGATGGTGTCTATTGGCAGCTGCTTGAACTGCTCGCGCAGGTAGTTGCCGAAGGTCACGCCGAGGGCGTAGCTTACGGAGTCCTGCTCAGTCTTGAGGTTCGCTTTGGGGCTTATGCCGCCCTGGCAGGATGTCAGTATGCATCCTGTGCCCGCGATGATGAAAAATGCCTTTTTCATTTCTGTTGTTAAGTGTATGTTTTCTTTTCTTATTTCAAGATGTCGAGAAGCTCAACCTCGAAAATGAGGGTAGCGTATGGCGGTATGGACTGCCCGGCCCCGCGAGCTCCGTAGCCCAGGTTGTAGGGGATGAAGAGCTTCCACTTCGAGCCTACAGGCATCAGCTGCAGAGCCTCGACCCATCCGGCTATCACGCCGTTCACGGGGAAGTCGGCAGGTTCGCCGCGGCGCACGGAGGAGTCGAAGACGGTGCCGTCAATCAGGGTGCCGTGATAGTGGCAGCGCACGGTGTCCGTGGCCTTGGGCCTGGCGCCCTTGCCCTCGACGAGAACCTCGTACTGGAGGCCGCTCGGCAGGGTGGTGACCTCGGCGCGGGCCGCATTGGCTGCGAGGAACGCCTTGCCCTCCTCAACGCTCGCCTTCATCTTGTTCTCCTCCAGCTCTGTGAAATATTTCTGCAGGAGCTCGCCTGCCTCCTGGGCGCTTATCTCGGTCGGGATGCCGGTCATGACATCTTTCAGGCCTTTGAAAATCTGCTCGAAGTCTACGTTGGTCGCGCCCTCGCCTTTCAGGTTGGCGCCGATGTTCATGCCTATGGCATAGCTCGTCTTTTTCAAGTCTGTTCTCTTTTGCCCCGTGCGGGGGCGGTTTATAATTCTCTTTTCGCGCTGGCAAAGATACGCCATTCATCCGTATCCGCCTATCTGCTAATCCTCTTTTATCTTATTGAAGTTCTTGTGTCGCCAGTTCATTTTCTTGTATGCCTCGGTGCTTCCCTTTGGCACGTGCAGCACCGCCTGGTTCGGGTTTGCGAAGTTTTTCAGAAACGAGGGAGGTGTCGAGCCTAAGCATGTTATGTCTGTCAGTCGCTTGCAGCCGCTGAAAGCGTTCTGCCCCACTTCCTCGATAGATGAGGGAAGAGTGACGCTTCTCAGGCTCGTGCAGTCGCAGAACGCTCCGATGCCTATGCCTTTCACGCCTTCGGCAATGCTAACCTCGGTCAAAGATGAGCAGCCGCTAAACGCATGGGCGGGAATCTTGTCCAGTGTCCCTGGCAAGTCTATTCTTGTCAGAGCTTTGCACCCTTTGAACGCTCGCTCACCCATTGTTTTGAGGCCTCTTGGCAACTCCGCCTCCGCAAGGCCCATGCAGTGGGCGAAGCACGCTTCGCCTATCTTTTTTGCCGTGGCGGTGAATGACAAGCTTCTTATGTCAACGCACAATGCGAAAGCCTCCGTTTCTGCGCATTCCCTACCGTCCACGGTCATATGTCCTGAGGCCTCCGGGTGGCGGCAGCCGATTGCGTATACGCCGGCGAACCGGCTTGCAATGTGGTGGTTGCGATACAAGCTTACTGCGTCGAACGGCACAAGCAGGGTGGCGGATGAGGGAATGTCTGTGAAGTTCTCCGCGCCGACTTCTGGTGGCGCCACGTTGTCTATGGAGACGCTCCTGAGTTTCGGGAGGTCGGCTATGGCACCGGCTCTTATTGCCGTTATGCCAGGGAGTTTTATAGCCGTTATCTCGTCCTGGTGAGTGAATGTGCCTGTGAGCACCTGGAGCACCGGGTATGTGTATGTCTCAGACTTAACCCTTAGGCCTCCAAAAGCGTTCTGATATACCCCCCTCTTGTTGACGACAACTTTTGCCAATACGATTATGTCGCCCCGCAATGCCCAGTTTCGCGGATTGCCCACGGAGTGCCCGTCCTCTTTATATATCAGTCCGTTGCCGTCTTTTATTATGGATGAGTCAGAAGCCGTGCATAAGGCATCATAAATTCTTGAAATTACGTGAATTAACCCCATAGTTGTGTTTTGTGTAAGCTTCGCGCGAGCCTGTCGTCATGGTTGTTTCGCCGGCCTCCTCTTAGCCCCCCTGACGGCCTCGGCCTCCAGTGGGTTGTCTGGCCACGAGTGCTTCGGGTATCGGCGTTTCAGCTCTTTGCGCACTTCGAAATAGGTCTCTTTCCAGAAGTTTGCGAGGTCCTGCGTCAGCTGCACAGGCTTGTAGCCTGGCGAGAGAAGCTCCATCAGCACGGGTCGCAGGCCCCCGTCCACGCATGGCGTGCGCTCCATCCCGAACACCTCCTGCAGCCTCACCCGCAGCACGGGGGCCTCGGCGGCGGCTCTGTACTCCACCTTTATGTGGCTGCCCGTCGGCACCTCGATTCTCTCGGGCGCCAGCTTGTCGACCTCCTGTTGTTGCTCATACGTCAGCAGGTTGCGGACCACTTGCGCCATGTTGATCTTTTTCAGCTCGGCCACGGTGGTCGCTTTGCCTATGTACATGGGCAGCCATTCTGTGGCGCGGGCCAATATGGCCGAGGCGGAGGTGTCGGGCAACCCTAAGTCCGGATGCCATTCGCTCACTGTGGCTATGCGCTGCATGAGGCCTTTCACGTCGTCGTCAAAGTTCAGCATGCGCGCCGGCTCTACGTGGCCGCGGGGGGGGGGGGTGAGCCAGGTCAGCCGGGCGGGGTCGCGCTCGCCCCATGCGGCGACGTCGAGAGTCAGTGGTGTCAGGTCGGCCACCTCTATCTCCGGTTTGCGTGTCCGTGCCATGCGGTGTTCCGTCGCCAGGCTCCACAGGCGGTAGCACACGCCGGCCGACAGTCGTCCGGCGCGCCCGGCTCTCTGGTCGGCCATGTCCATCGATATCCTGGTGGTCTCCAGGTGGCTCAGCCCGTTCGACGGGTCGTACACCATCTCGCGGCACAGCCCGGAGTCCACCACGACCCTCACGCCCTCAATGGTCAACGATGTCTCGGCTATCGGGGTGGCGAGGACCACTTTCCGCTCGCCTGTCTTGCTCGGGGCTATGGCCCGCCGCTGCTCGTTTGGCGGCAGCATCCCGTATAGCGGCAGCACGGCCGTCGCGCCCAGCCGGCCCGCGAGGAGGCTCTCCGCGCGCCTTATCTCCGCCTCGCCGGGCAGGAATGCCAGTATGTCGCCCTCACACTCTTCGTGCGCCTTTCTCACCGCCGCCGCCACCGACTCCGCGCACGTGCGGGTGTCGCACTCTTCGCCTCGCCTCATGTCTACCGGATACATCCGCCCGCGGCTCTCTATGAGGGGGGCGTCCAGCAGGCGGCATATCGACGTGGCGTCTATCGTCGCGGACATTATCACAATCCGCAAATCGGGACGAAGCACCTGCTGAGCCTCGCGGGCCAGGGCGAGGGCTGTGTCGGCAAATATGCTGCGCTCGTGAAACTCGTCGAATATCAGTACCGTCACGCCCTCAAGGCCCGGGTCGGATATTAGTCGGCGGGTCAGTATGCCCTCGGTGACCACCTCTATGCGAGTCTCTGCCGACGTCTTGTTGTCAAATCGTATGCTGTAGCCGACAGTCTTGCCAACGTCCTCACCTATCAGGTGGGCCATGCGTTCCGCTATCTGTCTCGCGGCAAGCCTGCGGGGCTCGAGCATCACCACGCGCCCTCCGCCTGCCGCCTCTTTGGCTATTGTCAGCGGCAGCAGGGTCGATTTGCCTGCGCCGGGAGGGGCTGTCACCACCAGCTGAGGGTGGCTCAGCAGGCTTTCATTCACCTTTTGCGCCACCTCGGCCGCGGGCAGGCTCCACGCCTCTCCGCTTATGTTGTCAAGACTCATTTTCTGCTCTGCTCGTGCCTGTTAGTTAGTTTATGAGGCGAAGCACGCCCGCCCGCCACTCTTCGGGGGTTACGTATACGGTGTTGACGAATGCTGAGCTCATCTCTTTAGCGCTCGCGTAGCCCACCATCTGCGCCACCTCGTCAATATCCTTGTCGGCAAGGTGTACCAGCAGCTCTTGCGCGTCGCGGACCCTCATCCGGTTCACATAGTCGCGGAACGAGCTGTTGCGTTGGCTGCTTATGGTCGATATCAGCTGACCCTCCGGTATGCCAAGCGACTCCGACATCGTCTCTATCGTCACGCCATTTACCCTGTACTCTTTCCGCTCCTCCCACTCCCTTATCGCGCTTATCACCTCAGGCTCGGGCAAGCCCTCCACATCACCCGACCGCTTGCTTTTCTTTGCTATGCCCTTAGAGCTTATGTGCTTATAGTCCGAGCCGAAGTTTATGAACGAGAAGCCGAGGTATATGTACACGAAGCCACCCAGGGCGGTGTATATCGTGTTGAGCCAGCTCGGCCCTATCGTCGCCAGAGGACTGAATACGCCCCACCCGAAGAACATGATGAAGCTGTTGCGCATCCATTCCATTCGCTGAGACACGTCGTCCGAATAGTAGTTCTCCATCTGTCGGACGCACGTCCTGAATTTCCACAATATGCTCGCCGCGATAACCATTATCAAGATTACCCACAGTGCTGCGCATATATGGAACACGGTCCCGTATGCCCACTCCGGGCCGAAGGCCTCGTTGGCCGCGTCCGCCACGGATACGGCAAGCCAAAGGCCTGTGCACCACTTCATTGTCTTCCGCCCGTGCTCCGTGTTCTCCAGCAGGACGTCGACGACTTTCGAGTAAAGAAGTGCGACAAGCGTGTAGCACACGATGTCTATCAGAGTGTCAACATTCCCTGGCGCATGGAGTCGAAACGCCATAAGGCTCAGAGTCAAGTCCGCCAATATCACGGCGAGCAGAACGGTCAACAGCCCGCGCGCTTTGCGGTATGACGAGAACTGGCTGCTGCGGGGTATGCGTAATGACAGCAGGCCAGCGCACAGCGTTAGCAATATCCCTACAACGGTTGATATGACGTAGTCGTACGCCGAGTCAAAAAAATCCATCTTTTGTCATAGCATTTCCATTCGCTAAAATATATAAATATTCGATGCGTACGTATGCCAATGCAAAAAACGTGACTCTTCTTTACCCGATCCTCTCAACCATACCGCCTCGGTCCTTATTCTTATGTCATCCTCCCGCTGTATCTTTATGCGCTGCCGCACAAAAAAATCGTGGGCATGTTTACTGACGAGCTTGACGCACAAAGAAGAAGCTGCCGCCAGATGGGAAAAACCCTCGGGCGGCGGCTTAAGCACCTACTGTATGAAATCGTGCAATATAGCTTTCTAAAGATTCAGTGCAAAACTGGAGCGAATGCACATATTGGTAGGTGATGCTGGCTTGTTGTAGAATTTTGTTTAGTCTTACTTGCTTCCACTGAGTATTTTAATTAAAGCAACGGCTGCTCCTACTATTCCTGCCACTGCGCCAACCTTTTTGGCTCCGCTGTCAATTTTGTCCAATGTTGAAGGCTTTTGTTCTGTGTTTGCCATAACCTTAATGTTTTTGATTACGCAGCTAATATATATATATATATGCAAGCATCTCGGCGCTTTTAACACAAAAAAGTCGTCACTGACCTTTGGGTCATAGCCAACCTCCGCCATATTCTATTCCTGTTCGTATGCGCCAAGCCTCCAAGAACAGATTAGAGGCGGGTATGCCGGCAAAAGAAAAAATAATAAGCCGCCCGAGGTCATAGAGACCTCGGGCGGCTGCCAAATGTCCTCTTAGCGATTTGCGCTACTTGACCTCCCAGATGTCGTTGGTCTCCAGCAGCTCGGCGAAGTTGTGATACTTCTTCTGGCCCGACACCTCTTCAAGCTGGGCCCAGACGGCGTCATTGTATGTCGGGGCCTCCACGTCGCGTATCACGCCAAGGGCGACCGGGAAGTCCGGACCCTCCATGAGGGCGAGCTTCAGCTGCAGGGTGTTGTCTTGGCAGTGGGCGTCGTGAACCAGGATG
>CAKVCS010000021.1 GCA_934725785.1 uncultured Bacteroidales bacterium
GTTGTACCCTGGGGTTAAAGAGGCTGTCAATTTCTTCTTTATGCCGGCGTTCCTTCTCGTCACCGGCTATCTTGTCAACGTCAGCGTCAGCCTGCGGCAGTTCGGCGTCTATGTCCTGCGCATCGCGCTGCCGTATGTTTTTTTGTCGCTCGGCTTTGCGGTCCTCTCCCTGTGGATGCCTGTCGAGGGTGGGCTGTCATCGTTCTCGCTCGGCGATGTCGCCGGGATCCTGTTGTTTAAGCCTATCGGGCCATATTGGTTTCTCCATGCCATGATTGTTTGCGGGTGCGTCTATTATGCGGCTTTCCGTCTCGGCCGCAGGTTCGGCGTCGGGTGTGTCCTGTGCGTCATGGGCTCTCTTCTCGCCCTCGTCGTGTGGGCCACGCCGCTCTTGGCGTTCGTCTACGCGGTGTTTTATTTTCTCGGGGCGGCCTTGCGGCTCTCCGGGGTTGATTTCCTTCGTTTTTTCGCCCCTTGCCCGTGGGCTCTGCTGCCTTTTGCTGTTGTTCTCGTCTGCTGCTGTCCGTCCGGTGGCGGGCTGTCGGTGGCTGCGCTGTCCGCCTGTTTCTTCTGCTTTGTGTCGTGGGGTTGGGGGCGGCTTGGCGGGCGTGCCGCCAGCATTGTCGGCTTCGTTGGGCGAAACACTTTGCCCGTCTACCTTTTCCACCCTGTCTTCACCATGATTGCCAAGCTCGCCTTGCCGCTCTTTGCTTTCGACCCTACCGGGCTGGTGCACACTGCTTTCACCGTGGCCTTGGCTGTGTCTGGCAGCCTGGCCGTGGGCTGGGCACTTGACGTGTCCGGGGGCTGTCGGCTCTTTGCCCGCAAGTCTGTTTTGCGCTGAGCCTTTGGCTCAGTTCAGTTGAGCATGGCGAGTATTGCCGCCGATTTCAGCTGCCCGAAGCTTGGCAGGTGCATGCGGTAGTATGCGCTCATGAGCTCTATCATGCGCTGACGCTCGCCGCGGCTCATCGTTATGTCCGCCAGTTCCGTCACCCCGGTGGCTTCGAGCGCGTCCCACAGCTCGGCCTCGCGACCGCTCAGTGTGTTCGGGTGGGGCGGCAGGTGGTCGGCCCACGTGCCTGCCTCCATGTCGAATATGGGGAGCCGAGTGTCGTTGGCCTCCGGCCCTATGCCGAGGTGGGACGTGAGGTGCATCATGAACCACAGGTGGAAGTTGTATGCCCCGTCAATCTCGTCGTCGAGGGCGCTTATCGCCGTGTCTATGAAGTCGAATGACGCGGGGTCCGGCACTTCCTCGGGCATGGCGCGGCACAGCAGCTCGGCGGTGAACATGGCTACGGCCCTCCGCGTGGGGTCCGTGCACACCCTTACGAACGGGTGGCGCAGCCTTGCCTGGCTCATCCTCGCCATCCTGCCACTCCTTGCGCCCGACGCCGAGAACTCTATGAGCGACAGGGGCATGAGCAAGGCCATCTTGGCGTTTTTACCGCTTTGGGCCTTGGGCGTCGACGCCATGAACGCGCGCCGCCCATCCTCGCGCGTCAATATGTTCACCACTATGCCGTTGTCTCCGTACCTTACGGTCGACAGCACTATGCCCTGGGTCAAGCCGCTCCCCGTCATCTCCGCTCCTGTTGAACTCTATTTTATGCCGAAGCCTCTGAGCCAATCGTAGTGGCAAGATCCGGCCTCAAGCTTATAAGAGTCTATCTCGCGGCGCAGGTGATAGTCGCCGCGCAGCCTCTCAAACTCGTCCGTGCGCTCGCGCAGCGAGCGGCAGTCGGCCTCGATGTCATACACGTGCAGGAACATCCTGGCGGCGGCCTCCTCCGCGTCGGCGCACCCCGCTGGGGCGAATGTGGGGTTGCTCGGGGTGGGCAGGGCGGGCGGGGTCCAGGGGGTCGACAGCCCGAAGTGGCGGCACAGGGCGCCGATGGCCATTACCGTGCCGCGCAGTTTGCTGTCTGTGCTGTATCCGGCTATGTGGGGGGTGGCTATCGTGGCCAGGTTGAGGAGGTCGCGGCTTATGTCGGGCTCGTTCTCCCACACGTCTATGACGGCGTGCCCAATGCGCCCGTTCCTTAGTCCGCTCACGAGCGAGCGTGTGCCGCATACCGGGCCGCGGCTGGTGTTTATGACCGTCACGCCTGGCTTCATCAGAGCCAGCGCGTCGCTGCCCAGCAGGTGCAGGGTCGGGTGGGGGCCTTTGGCGGTGAGCGGCGTGTGGTAGGTCACTATGTCCGCTTGGCGGAGGGCGTCTTCATAAGTGGTGAAGCCTTCCTCGCCCTCAGCCTCCGCCCGAGGCGGGTCCACGCGCAGGACCCGCATGCCCAGACGCTCGCAGAGCGACGCCACGAGGCTGCCTACGTGGCCCACGCCGATTACCGCTATGGTCTTGCCCCGCAGCCCCATCCCGTGCCGCAGGCGCAACGCTCCCAGCGCCGAGGCCACGTATTGCTCGACGGAGCGTGAGTTGCAGGCCGGGGCGTTCTCCCAGTATATGCCGGCCCGCTTGCAGAAGGCCGTGTCTATGTGGTCGAAGCCTATGGTGGCGGTGAATATGCCGCGCACACGGGTCCCCTCGAGCAGGGTCGCGTCGCAGCGGGTGCGCGTCCGGGTTACTATGGCGTCGCAGTCCATGACGTCCGCGCGGCTTATGCTTTTGCCCTCCTTATACACCACCTCGGCCACGGGTTCGAGGGCTCCTGCCAAAAATGGTATCTTGTCGTCTGCTATTATCTTCATGCGTATGCGCTAATATGGGTCCACGTCTATTCTCACTGACGCCGAGCGGAAACGCTGCTCGGCCAGCAACGCGTTCACGTCTGCCATCATCAGGCCCTTCACCTGGCTTGGCGAGGCGGTGCGCGGCATTTTTATGGTTATCTCTTGCATATAGAGGTTCGACACCCGCCCGACCACCGGCTGTATGGGGCCGCTCACTATGTTGCCGAACTTTGCCGCGAGGCTCTGGGCCAGCACTCTGGCCGCGTCGAGGGCCGTCAGCTGGTCGCGGTGCTTCACCGTAAGGCTCATCAGGCGGTAGAATGGCGGGAAGTGGTAGCTCTTGCGCTCTTCGAGCAGGCGGGCGGCGTTGCCCTCGTAGTCGCCGTTCCTCACGCTCTGTATCACGGGGTGCTCCGGCTTATATGTCTGTATGTACACTTTGCCCTGTCTGCCCTTGCGCCCGGCGCGGCCGCTCACCTGGGCCATGAGCTGGTAGGCCCGCTCGTCGGCGCGGAAGTCGGACATGTTGATCATGGCGTCGGCGTTCATCACGCCCACTGTCGACACGCCCTCGAAGTCCAGGCCTTTGGCCACCATCTGCGTGCCTATCAGTATGTCGCTCTCCCTGGCCGCGAAGCCGGCTATCATCTCCTCGAATGTTTTTCGGCTGCGGGCGGTGTCAAGGTCCATCCTCGTCAGGCGTGCCGAGGGGAACAGGGTCTTGCACTCCTCCTCTATCTTCTCCGTGCCGAACCCTTGGGGGGCGAGCGACGGAGTCCCGCACGCCGGGCACGTGGTCGGCATGGCGGTCGAGTAGCCGCAGTAGTGGCATACGAGCTGGCCCGAGGCCTTGTGGTATGTCAGGCTCACGTCGCAGTTGATGCATTTGGGCACCATGGCGCACTGCCTGCACTCCACGACGGGGGCGAAGCCGCGCCTGTTCTGGAACAGGATCACCTGTTCGCGCCTGCTCACCGCGCCGTCTATCACCTCTTTCAGCCTCAGTGAGAACATTGATTGCGTGGCCTTCCTCCGCCTGGCCTCGCCCATGTCTATCACCTCAACCGATGGCAGCTCCAGCCCCGCGTGCCGCCTCGTGAGCCTCACGAGGCCGTAGCGGCCCGCCTGGGCGTTGGCCCAGCTCTCCAGGCTGGGTGTGGCGCTGCCCAGGACGGTGCCGCACCCGTGGGCCTTGTTCAGGCCCGACAGCACCACGGCCATGTCGCGAGCGTTGTAGCGCGGGGCGGGGTCGTATTGCTTGAAGCTGCTCTCGTGCTCCTCGTCTACTATGATGAGGCCGAGCGAGCTCAGCGGCAGCAGGACGGACGACCTCACGCCGAGAATAAGCCGCGGTGGGGAGGGGCTTAGCAGGCGTTTCCACACCTCCACACGCTCCGAGTCCGAGAATTTGCTGTGGTAGACGGCCATCTGCTCTCCGAAGTGACGGCGCAGCCGCTCCGTTATCTGAGTCGTCAAGGCTATCTCGGGCAGCAGGTAGAGCACGTTTTTGCCGCTCTTTATGGCTTTGTCTATCAAGTGTATGTATATCTCTGTCTTCCCCGATCCCGTCACGCCATAGAGCAGGGTGGGGCGTCCCTTGGCCAGCTCGGCCTCGGTCTGAGCCAGCGCCTCGGCCTGGATGTCGGTCAGCTCGTTGGGCGGCGCGGCCGGGGTGTCGCACGCCTTGAGGCGCGACACCTCCACTTGCTCCGCTGTCAGGATGCCCTTCCGCGCTAGGTCGGACAGCTGGGCGGCATACTCTTTCAGCCTCGGGTCCGAGTCCATTTGCATCCTGCGGCCGCCGGTGGCGACGCCCATGCCTCCCGCCGCCTGGATGAACGCCATCAGGGCCTCGAGCTGCTTGGGGGCGCGCTTCTCGAGGGCCTCTATGGTGGCGCAGACGCTGACCTCGTCGCGCATGTCGCGGCTCAGGCTGTAGGCCTTCACCCTCTTGGGCTTGTACGCGTCGCGCAGCTCCTCACTTATGTATATGGCCTCGCGGTCCAGCAGCGCGCGTATGTGGCCAATGGGGTTTATCCCGTCCATGTGGTTCGCCACGTCGCTCACGGTGCATACCTTAGCCTCGCGCACGAACTCGAGCACCTGCCTCTGCCGCGGCGTGAGCGCCTCGATGGCGCTGCCGTCCCCCTCCTGCCCGAACAGCGCGTTATACATCAGCTTGCTCTCGCTCTCGAGCTTGAGACCCTGGGGCATGGCGGCTTTCATCACCTCGCCAAGGGTGCATATGTAGTAGTCCGATATCCACTGCCACAGGGTCAGCTGCGCCTCCGTCACGATAGGCTCGGTGTCCACAATCTCGCACAGTGGCTTGGTCTCGTAGTCCGGTTTGCGGTCGTGAACCTCCATCACGATCCCGGCGTAATACTTCTTCTTGCCGAACTGGACGAGGGCCCGACCGCCGCGGCGGACGAGGGCCTCCATGCTCCGTGGCACTTCATATGTGAAAAGACGTTGCAGGGGCAGGGGCAGCAGGAGGTCTACGTACGTCATCTTGCGTTTCTTTTTTCCGTGGCAAATTTACGCCTCTTTTCCGCTCGCTCTTTCATTGTCGAGCCTTTTGAGCGGCTCTATTTCCGCCCGTTCGCCCTCTCGTGACTGAAAAATGCAACACAAAACCATTTCTAAGTTATTTTAAATTTCAGAGGAGCTCCTTTGCGCCCGTTTTTCCTAAATTCGCACGTTTGCGAAATGCCTGCGCATGGCGCTGAGACAGCCCTTTGCGCATGGCCTGCGCTCTGTTTGACTATAGAATACAATAGCCACCAATAAATATGAAAAGATTATTTACTGCGTTAGTCTTGTGTTCGCTCTCGTTTAGTGCGCTGGCGCAAGACCGCCTGTCGCGTGAGCAGATTCTGGCGATGAGCACCGACGAGCTCGCCGATCTCCCCCTCGAGCAGCTCATGCAGGCCGTCGAGACCCTCGGCGTCAGCTCTGTCGACGAGCTCTTCGCCCTCATCATGAACAAGAATGTCTCCTCGGCATCGAAGGAGGAGGAGCAGACTTTCACTTCGCCGCTCTCCAGCACCGTCATCACGCGCGAGGAGATGAGGTCTTATGGCGTGACCTCCATCGAGGAGGCGTTCAGGCTTATCCCGGGCATGATTGTTTCCGAGAAGACCAACGGCATCTACGACGTACAGATGAGGGGCCTCTCCAACATCCCCGACAACAATATGCTTCTCTACACCGAGAACGCCAACATCCTCGTCATGGTCGACGGGCGCATCACGCACAACTACGCCACAGGCGCCCCTTTCTTCGAGACCCTCCCGGTCGGAATCGAGGACATCGAGCGCATCGAGGTCGTCCGAGGCGCGTCGTCAGCCCTCTACGGGCCTAACGCAGTCAACGGTGTCGTCAACATCATCACCGAGAAGCCCGACGCCGCCAAGAGCACCGTCCAGGGCAACGTCCAGATTGGGAACCAGACCGCCGTCGCCGACTTCGGCCTCCGCAAGAAGGTCTGCGACGCCATCGCGCTCGGGCTCACGGCGAACTACCAGTTGCGAATGAGGAAAAACTCATCGCTGCCCTTCATACCGCAAGACGGCTTCTACGTCATCAATGACCAGAGCGTCATCGCGGACGGCTACGTCCTGTCGGCAACCGACTTCGACGCGGCGATAGCCTCTGGCAAGGTCTCCGACATTTCCAAGGGGGCAAACCTCTCCGTCTCGCAGATTGAGAGTATGTACAAGGCCAGCTACGACGAGTCGTCGGACTCATACACTGTCCAGCCATCGATCTCCGAGGAGGTCGACGTGTACAAGCAATGGGCCGAGCCGGACGTGGCAAGGCGCACGGCGGGCGTCAACGGTTACGTCACGCTGACACCTTCGGAAAATGTCAGGATCGACGCCCAGGGCGGATTCCAATACGCCTTCTTCGCGACGACTCCGGTCGGCAACGAGGATGTCGCCCTCAGGTACCGCAAGACGCAGACGGGCTACGCCAACGTGTCCGCACGCGTTTTCGGCCTCAACCTGCAGGCCAACTATGCCGGCGGCCCGTGCGACCTCGCCGTGGGCTCGCAGGGCTTCAAGATGGATGAGTCCCACAACTTCAACGCCCAGGTTGACTATGACTTCCAGGTCGGGCCGCTCGGCATCCGCCCGGGTGTTGGCTACCAGTACATAAAGTATAAGGACGCGCGCCCGCGCTACTACGACTATGGCAACGGGCTCGAGGAGATGTCCGGATATTGGGGCTACTACTCCAAAGGCATGAACTACGCCGAGTTGAAGGATGTCTCGCCGAGCCTCAGGCTCGACTACAAGGTCGGGGCGCTCCGCGTCATCGCAGCCGTCAGGGCCGACAAGACCAGCATCCCCGACAAGTGGAACACGTCGTGGCAGCTGGCGGCAAGCTACCTCTTCAACGACAACAACTTCCTCCGCGTCGGCTACGGGCGATCCTTCCGCTCAGCCGTACTCGCCAACACCAGCTCCAACTTCAACTGGAGCAGGGCCAACGGCTCAGCCCCGCGCTACATCCAGTTCCTCGGCAATGAGGACGCGTCGCTCATGCACATAGACAACTTCGAGGTCGGCTACAGGTGGAAGCCAACCCCGAGGCTCCTTGTCGACGCCGAGGCTTTCTACTCCCGCAGCACGGATTATGGCGAGCTCAAGTCTTACATGAGCAACGTCTACATCTCGGGATCCGACCTCTCGCGCATCATGCAGGGCGTCATGGCCGGCACCATAGGAATGGAGAGCGCCGGCAGCGAGCTCGCCGGCTCGCTCAACACCAAGAGCTACATCCGCTACGACGAGGTCCCGTTCGTTGTCCACCAGCTCGGGATCGGGCTCAACGTCGACTGGATAATATCCCCCAAGCTCATAGCTAAGCTAAACGCCAACATCCAGCGCACCACCATCGACGACTACTACCAGTACTCCCAGTCCGAGATGATTGCCAAGCAGCTCACACAGAGCCTGCGCGCAGTCAACGACCCCAACCAGGGCATAACGCCCCTCGTGACCGACATATTCACCGGCGCCATGCGTGCCGAGGCGGCCAACGCCGGCGCTGGCGCCAAATACATAAGCGACTGCATGGGCTTCACGCCGGTGCGGGACCAGCTCGCCAAGTACGAGCTCATGTCGCGTGACGAGCAGCAGGGCTTCCTGCAAAGCCTTCTCGACGCGTATAACGGCGGCCCCGCCGTAGACGGTGTCGAGAGGCCGCTCGGTCTCTACTACGCCCTCAAGTACAACGTCCGCTACAACTCCGACTCCAAGGAGTATTACCTCGGCACAAGCGTCGCCGAGCCTTACACCACAAAAGACAACTACCGCCACAAGGCGGCGCCCGCTGTCTACGGGATGGTCGGGCTCATATACAAGCCCGCTGAGCAATGGAACCTGGCCGCGTTCGCCAACCTGATAGGCAAGAGGGAGTACACCACGCTCTTCGGCTCGCAGGAGGTCGACCCACGCTGCACCGTCAACCTCAAGGTCGGCTACAAGCCCGCTGAGCGGTGCGAGGTGTTCGTCAACGCCCACAACCTGTTCAATACCAACAAGCAGGAGTTCATATACACCGACAAGATCGGAGGCATATACACCGTGGGCGTCAACTTCGGCATTTAGCCATCCGCTCTCCTGCCAAGTCAAGAGCCGAGCCGGCCAGCGCCATCGCGCGCAGGCCGGCCCGGCTCTTGTTCGTCACGCAGCGGCAATTTTTCTGCCACCAGTCTCGCCGATTTTTAATCCGTCGGCATCGCTCTCATTTTGAATATAATTGCCTCGCCAATTTCCGTTTTAGTCGATTAATTACTACTTTTAGACCCTAAAAAGGGTTTAATGGCCCATGCGTCCGGGAGGGCGCGCCCCTCCAAAAGAAAATCGCCAGAGAACATTTCTATGAACATCCCACACATATCGGCTGTGTGCCTGGCATTAGTGTCGTCTATAGCCCCATGGACAGGCTCTATCGCTCAGTCCGCAACGCCAAGCGTAAGGTGCGACGCCGAGTCGGTCAAAGTCTGCGAGAAGATCAACAACATGAACGTGCGGTTCGTCCTTGGCAATGTCGACGAGGCCACCATCAAGTCCTACTCGAGGCTCATCGTCACGTACAACGACGGCCGGGCAACGAGCAATTTCACCAGCGACTGCCAGAACGACATTTCGGACGACTTCATGACACACACTCTCGGCCTCGGCACCCTCACCGTCGACCAGGACGCCGGCGTCAAGTCGCGGACTCTGTCCATCATCTCCGCCTACTTCGAGAACAGCGCCAACGACCGCCTCGAGCTCGAGCTGGCCGAGCCCTCGTCTGTCACGTGGACGGTCTACGGCACACCCGTGCCCGGCGACGACCTGCCCGCGGACGACCACCGTCGCCTCTCCATTCTCAACGACCAGAGCGCGTGCGGATTCTCCATGCAGCTCGAGACGGGCAGCGCATGGGCCGACATCTCCACCTACGAGTGGACCATCGCGAACAGCGCCGACTTCACCATCACGGGCTATGGGCCCGACGCCATGCTGTCGCAAAAACGCTATGCGGGCGGGGTCTACGCCTCAACGGCCAAGTCAACAAAGGTCACTGTCCGCCAGACCGTGGGGGGCACTTGCTCCGCGGAGTACACCAAGGAGTTCTCGCTCCTCGGCCGACCCGAGGCCGCTATCGACGTCGACGCGTCGGCCTACCCCGACGGCGTCGTCCAGATATGCTCATCTGCCCAAGACGAGGCCGACAAGGGCTGCGATTTCTCCGGGTGGGTCACCGTCAATGGGGTGACTCCGATGACTGTCCAGCTCACCACAGGTGACAAGTTCCTGTTCTCAACCTCCGGACGCCAAAGCTTCAAGAACGCCAGGGCGACAGCGGCGGGGCGAGTCACGGTAGCCGAGGTCGTAGACGCCAACGGATGCGTGGCCGACGCCTCAACGCCCGACCTGATTCACGGAGGCCTGACAGTCTACGACCGCAAGCCTGACCTCCGGTTAGCCGCGGACTCCATCTACTGCGACGGGACGGGCATCAGCATACCCTGCATAGCCGAGAGCGAACTCCACGATGTCCAGTGGGGGGTAGTGAAGGGCAGCGCCGGGCTGGATGCGGGCGTCAGCGGCTCCTCAGGCTCGGCCTGGGCATGGTCGCGGATGGTTGGCAGGGTGGGGTATTATGCCGTAGAGACCGCGCCGCGCGTTGGCCTCATGCCGGAATGCCCCTCGGACACCGCCTTCGTCGCCGTCTACTTCGACATGCCGCTGCGTTACCCCAACGCCATTAGCCCCAATGGAGACGGCAAGAACGATAAGCTCGTCATCGAGAGGCTCCCGCCCAAAAACCACCTCCTCGTCTTCGATGGCAGGGGCAAGCTTGTCTATGACAAGGCCGACTACAGGAACAGGTGGGGGGCGGACGACCTTGAGGACGGATATTACGTCTACGTCCTCAAAGGAGACGGCATTAAAACCATCAAGGAGACCCTGGCTGTCAAGCGAACAAACAAGTAGCCCCGGGTGAACACATACTCAAAAAGGATGAGCAACAGACTCCTCACGGCGGCAGCCATTGCCCTCGGACTCATCGCAGGCTCGTGCGCAAACGCGCAAAACGAGCTTGTCGTGACGCAGTATATGCACAACTACTTTGCTGTCAACCCCTCTTTCGCGGGTTCGCGCGAGGGTCTCAGCCTCTTTGGCAGCTTCCGTAAGCAGTGGGCGGGGATTGAGAGCACGCCATCGAGCCAGCTCCTCACCGCCCACACCCCGCTGCGCCGCGAGAAGCTGACCATGGGTCTCAGCCTCTACAACCAGACCATCCGCGAGAGCAGGAACACCGGGGCCCTGCTCACCGTCGGCTATCGCACGCGTGTCGGCAAGTCGTTGTGGCTCGGCCTCGCCCTGCAGCCCGGCGCGGCCTTTCGCTCGGCAGACTGGACAAAGATGAGGACTATGCAGGCCGACGACCCCGTCTTCGCTGAGAAGCATACTGGCATGGCTCCGCTCCTCGGCCTCGGCGTCAGCGTCTACGGCGAGCGTTTCTTCGCAGGCGTCAGCACCACGTCCCTCCTTGTCACGGACGACTTCGACCGTGTTGACACAGAGTTCGCTCCCGCCGATGCCACTTACGTCCTCTGCGGAGGTTACTGGTTCAACATCGGCCAGAGCGTGGCTGTCCAACCCTCAGCCCTCGTCGACTATAGCAAGGATACGGACGCGGCTGCCAATGTCAGCCTCTCTGCCATATGGCGCGACTTGGTCTGGCTCACCTTGGCATATCGGACCAACAAGGATGCCACCGTCGGGCTGGCCTGTCAGCCGAACAGCCGTATTAAAGTGGCATACAGCTACTCCATGAGCCTCGGCGACATAAAGAGCTACAATAGCGGCTCGCACGAGGTTTCGCTGCAATACGACTTCGTCTATCGGGTCAAGACCGTGAGCCATCGTTTCTTTTAACCCACGCGCCAATTTTTCTTATGGAAGTTCATACGCTTTTCAGAAGGGTCTCTTTAGCTGTTGCCGCGGCTTTCGCCCTGGCACCGGCCGTCAGGGCGCAAGACGTCGTGGTCGAGCCAATCCGCATAGTCGGGGACGCCCAGGCCATCTATCCCGTCTTGAGGGACTCCGTGCTCTATTTCGCGAGCGACCAGAAGTGGGATATCGGCAAGACGTATTTCAACCAGAGAGACCAGTTCCTCTTCAAGATATACAAGGTCAAGGTCAAGAACAGGATGCCGTCAGGCTCTCCCAGGCCTTATTTCTCAAAGGCGGGAGCCGGCACCAACATGTTCTGCCTCTCTTTCGACCCCGATGGCGCCGCATACGTCACCGAGAACGACATGGACCAACGCTCGCTCAGGGGCGCGCCGATGGAGATCAGGCGCTACGACTCCCCATCCGACGAGAATGGCCGAGCCATAGACACCCCCGAGGGGGCGAGCTCGGGGCTCGCGTCGATATCGCCAGACGGCAGGCTCATGGTCTTCGCCTCCGATGCGCGCGGCGGAGAGGGAAGGGCCGACCTGTACTATTGCCAGATGACATTCAGCGGGTGGAGCGAACCCAAGAATCTTGGGCCGCTTGTCAACACCCCAGGCAACGAGACCGCGCCCTACATCCATCCGTCTGGTAAGGTATTCTTCGCCTCCGACGGGCGAGACGACAGCCAGGGACTCGACATCTATTACACCCTTATGAGCGCCGACGGCTCTTTCGCCGAGCCTCAGAAGCTCGACGACGAGATAAACGGCTTGAGGGACGACTACGGGCTCTTCTATAGCGACGACGAGACGTGGGGCTACTTCACCTCCAACCGCGATG
>CAKVCS010000022.1 GCA_934725785.1 uncultured Bacteroidales bacterium
AAGCTGGACTTCATTGAGGTATCGAAGGAATGCGACGTCGACATAGCCTTCCAGGCCGACAACATATTCCGCCGGAACCGCCGCCTCGTATGCCTCGACATGGACTCGACGCTCATACAGACCGAGGTGATAGACGAGCTGGCCCGGAGGGCGGGCGTCTACGATGAGGTGGCAGCCATAACGGCGTCGGCGATGCGCGGCGAGATAGACTTCAAGGAGAGCTTCAAGAGACGCATTGGCCTGCTGAAAGGCCTTGACGTGAGCGTGATGAAGGAGATTGCGGAGAACCTGCCCCTGACCGAGGGGGCGGAGAGGCTCTTCAAGACGCTCAAAAAAAGCGGATACAAGACGGCCATACTCTCGGGCGGCTTCACGTATTTCGGCAACTACCTGAAGCAGAAACTCGGAATAGACTACGTCTTCGCCAACGAGCTTGAGGTCGAGGACGGCAAACTGACGGGGCGGCACGTGGGCGACATTGTGGACGGCGCGAAAAAGGCTGAGCTGCTCAAGCTGCTGGCTTTCAAGGAGGACATACACCTTGAGCAGTGCATTGCCGTGGGGGACGGGGCCAACGACCTGCCAATGATTCAGGAGGCCGGGCTGGGCATAGCATTCCACGCCAAGCCCAAAGTGAAGGCAACGGCCCAGCACTCCATATCGCAAAACGGGCTGGACACGATATTGTACCTCATCGGTTTCAGAGACAGGGAAATAAACGCATAAAGAAGGCGGAGCGTCAACAGTTCTGAATCTGTTGACGCTCTGCTTGTCTTTGCGCGCCTCATGCCATGTCTATGTGCCTTACAGACAGGTCGCCATCGAAGAACAGGCCGGCCGTACCCGCGAACTTGTCGGGGTTCTCGGTCGTGAAAAACCTGGCCGTCCCCCCCCTGGGCAGAGTCCGCTCGAGCTCGGCGTGGCGGGCGAGGTAGCCGGCGAGACTTCGAGCCACAATGTCGCCTTGCGTCAGCAGCCTGACGCCACCGGGCAGCTCCGCCGCGATTTTCGGGGCGAGTAGCGGGTAATGCGTGCACGCCAGCATTACGGCATCAATGGCTCCATCCTGGCCAAGGAGCTCGCTCACGTACTTCCTTACAAAATAGTCGGCGCCAGGCTTGTCGAACTCGCCACACTCGACGAGCGGCACCCACAGCGGGCAGGCCTGCTGGCTGACGCGCACGGCGGGCCAGAGCCTCGCCATCTCGATCACGTAAGACTGGGAAGTGACGGTTCCCGCCGTGGCCATTATGCCGACATGTCCCGACCTCGTGAGAGCGCCAAGAGCCTCGACCGACGGGCGGATGATGCCCAAGACGCGCTTGCGCCCCGAGGGGTCGAGCCGAGGCAGGTCGTTCTGCTGGATTGTCCGCAGAGCCTTGGCGGACGCGGTGTTGCAGGCCAATATGACTAGTTCGGCGCCGAGGTCGAACAGCGTCCGGACAGCCTCTAGGGTGAACCGGTAGACGACATCGAACGAGCGTGAGCCATAGGGAGTGCGCGCATTGTCGCCAAGGTAGATGTAGTCGTATTGGGGCAAGAGCCCGCGGACGGCGCTGAAGATTGTCAGCCCGCCATATCCGGAGTCGAACAGGGCTATCATTTTTCGGGGACCTGAGGGGGGAATATGCCTGCCTTCGGGACTACGACTGTGCTCCCCATCGGCGTCTTTTTTTGCACCGCCTTTGAGACTGCCCTGCAGATGAAGATATGGGTGTTCTGCATTGTGCCGTCGGGGTCCCTCATGGCCATGAGCACCTTGTAGGAGTTCTTGAAACCGCGCGAGCCGTAGATGACCTCTATGTAGTCAAAATAGTCGTCCTCGCCATTTCGCTCTACGCAAAACGAGGTGTCGGACAGCCGCTTATACGCCTTGACAGGGAAGTGCATCTGCACGTTGGAGCAGTTTATCTCTATGCAGTCGTCCGAGAACGTAAGCTTGCCCTTGTCATCGAGCATGGGGAAGACGCTTGAAATGTTCGTCTTGAACTTCTCAATACGCCAAACGGTCTGGTTGCCTGACAGCTCGCAGCTGTACCAGGCGTTGTTGTAGTACTCCTCGTCTTGGGCATTGGCGGACGTCGCGGCCGCCCCGCAGAGGAGCATGGTCAGCAAATATGCAAAAGCGTTACGCATATGTGTAAATTCAAATTTTGCGCATGATCCCGATGCGGGCGGCTTAACCCTGGTGTCCGTCTTCATACCACGAGGCGTACTCGGCGTAGTGCGACGCTATACGTCCTATGGTGTCGGTCCCCTGCTCGGGCGACAGCTCTTTGATTCGCCTTGCGGGCGCACCCGCATAGATGCCATGGCTCTCGGCCGTCTTGCCCCCCGTAAGCACAGCCCCCGCCGCTACTATGGTGTCGGGCATTACGGTGGCCCCGTCGAGGACGATCGCGCCCATGCCTATGAGCACACGGTCTTTTAGCGTGGCCCCGTGGACTATAGCCCCGTGGCCAATGGAGACGTCATTGCCAACCTCGGTGGCGAAGCGCTCGTAGGTGCCGTGAATCACGGCATTGTCTTGCACGTTGACATTGTCGCCAAGCCTTATTGGCGCGACGTCGCCCCTCAGCACCGCCCCGAACCATACGCTGCAACCGTCGCCTATGACGACGTCGCCTATGATGGTAGCCGTGGGTGCGAGGAAGCAATCCTTGCCGATAAGCGGGGTCTTGCCTCTTACCGATATGATGTTGGCCATGAGTAAAGTAAGAAGTGTATAAACGTTGTGCTAATTCTTGCGGACGACGTGCGACGGGTCGATTACGCCTTGCCCCCTGAAGCGCAACAAGAGCTGGGCGTAGAGTAGCGCCTTGCGCTCCGAGCGTGCCTTGACGAGGTCGATGTCGCCCTCGTCATAGAAGAGGCGCGAAGCCTCCGCAGGGTCGAAATCATCAGCCTCGGCGTCAAGCCCGAAGACGGAGGCGAGCATATCGGCGGGGACACGGGCGGAGGAGTGGTTGGAGAACTTCCAGAACTCGGCAGTGTCTACCAGCTGGGCGCGCAGCGGTCGACGCCCGCTGATGTCGAAGAGGGCCGGCAGCGACATATGGTTTATAAGCATCCGCTTGGCGAAGAAAGGCACGTCGCGCTGCCATATGCCGTGACCGCACAGGTAGTGCGCTCCGCCGCGGTTGGCGAAAAAGTTGTCGAGCATTCGGGCGAAAGAGCCGATGACCTCGCGCTCATCATCACCTGCGTAGCTGGTGGTGACGAAATAGGGCGCGTCGCTATCGTCGCGGTGACGGATGACGCCCGCCGTGATGCACGCGGCCTTGCCGAACTCGGCCACCTCGCCGGCTCTCGCGTAGGCGTCGGCTGCCGTCTCGCCGTCGTGGCGGATGGCGGACGAGGCCGCCTCCCAGAAATCCTGCATGGCGGGGGCGAGGAATGAGCTGTCTCTCAGCTCGGGGACGCCCTCGATATTCACGAAAACGACATCATCGAGAGAGATGGACCTGAGTGCCGCGGTGCCGTCTGGCACAAATGGAGTCTTTGGGCGCATATCGACGTCCGCGCCTTTGCTATACGTCTTCACAATCGCTTTTTTATAATACGGTCAAGCCGCTCCGCCTGCCCTACGGAATGCGGGAGCGGCGCACAAATTACGTGGCGTAAAGATACAAAAACGGGCGCAACAAAAAGAGAAGGCTCAGAGCCTAATGTCGAATTAAGGCGTTATTTTCGCGAAAGGCCTAAATCGCAAGAACGACATGATCAAACACATTGTACTCTTCAAGCTCCGCGAAGACGTGGAGAAAAGCGTCAAGGAGACGCGCCTGCCCTCTATACGCGACCAGTTCTTGGCTCTCAAAGGAGAGATACCGACACTTCGCAGCATAGAGATCGGACTGAACTGCAACCCCAAGGAGAAGTTCGACCTCGCGCTCGAGGCCACGTTCGACGACCTTGAGGGACTCGCCGCCTACGCCACGGACCCGCGTCACGTGGCCGTGGCGAAACAAGTGGGCGAGATGCTCGACGTGCGCGCATGCACGGACTACATCATTTAGCCCGCCCATATGCGGGAGACGACAGGAGAAAGCCAATAAACCGAGAGGATGAAATCATTCATACAGCTGCCCAAGCACAAGGAGTTCAACTACAAGCCGTGGTTCTACAACCCGCACAAGGACTATGTGGCGGAGCGCCGCAAAGCGCTCGGCCTGACAGAGGAGGTCGAGAAGCTGGCGGGCACCGGCGGCATGTTGCGCAACGGCGCCATGCGCCTCAAGCACGCCTCGTACAAGCCCAAGATGGAGGACGACTCGAGGACTCGCCGAGTGCGCCGCCTCTTCATTATGGGCATACTGGTGGCCTTGGTTTACTACTTCCTGACGGGCAACCTGGACGTGATCCTGGAACACATGCTTGCCAGCAGATAGAGGGGGAAAAGGGAAATGAGCGTAATACACTTGCTTCCGGACTCCGTTGCCAACCAGATCGCTGCGGGCGAGGTCATCCAGCGCCCAGCCTCGGTGATTAAGGAGCTGATGGAGAACGCCATAGACGCCGGGGCCTCGAACATACGCGTGATGGTCCAGGACGCCGGCCGGACACAGATTCAGGTTATTGACGACGGGTGCGGCATGGGGGAGACAGACGCGCGCCTGGCCTTCGAGAGGCACGCCACATCGAAGATATCGTCGGCCCAGGATCTCTACGACCTGCGCACCATGGGCTTCCGCGGCGAGGCCCTCGCCTCGATAGCCGCCGTGGCCCAAGTAGAGCTGCTCACGAGGCAGGAGGGCGAGGAGCTGGGCGTGAAACTCGTCATATCGGGATCTGACATCGTAAGCCAGGAGCCTTGCGCCACACCCAAGGGCAGCAGGTTCTGCGTAAAGAACCTGTTCTTCAACGTCCCGGCGCGCCGCCGCTTCCTCAAGTCGGACACCGCCGAGATGAGGCACGTGTGCACGGAGTTCCTGCGAGTGGCGCTGGCGCATCCGAACGTCGGCGTAAGCCTGGCTTCAAACGGGGCGCCTCTCTACAACCTGCCGGCAAGCAACGTGAAACAGCGCGTGGCGGGCGTGGCCGGAATGAGCATGGCCAAGCAGTTGCTGCCCGTCGAGGCCGACACGAGCATAGTAAGGATAAGCGGTTTCATTGGGACGCCAGAGACAGCGCGCAAGACGGGCGGAGACCAGTATTTCTTCGCCAACGACAGGTTTATGCGCAGCGCGTACTTCAACAAGGCCGTGACCGACGCATACAAGGGCATCATACCGTCGGACCACGTCCCCGCCTACTACATTTACATGCACGTGGACCCGCAGTCGCTCGACGTGAACGTCCACCCGCAAAAGACCGAGATAAAATTTGACGACGACCAGGCCATATGGAAGATTCTCAACGCCGCCATAGCCTCGAGCCTCAACAATAACAACATACTGCCCCAGATTGACTTCGACAGCGGCGAGCGCATAGAGATTCCCCGCTTCGACCCGACCGCCTCGCAGACAACCGACTACTACAACCCCTTCGAGACAGAGCGCCGCCAAGCCGCGCAATACGCCGGAAGCCTGACAGGCAAACCGTCTCAGAGCGAGATAAGCGCATGGGAGAACGTCTACGCCTCGGCGGCAAACAGTGCCATAGCGCCCGCCGCGGGCGTCACGGCGGGCGGCCCGCTGCCAGAGGACGGCAAACTATTTGACGACGGAGACATCCCGGCAAGCCAGCCGCAACCGCACCTGACGCAATACAGGCGGCGCTACATACTGTGCCCGTCGGACAACGGCATCCTGGTGATTGACCAGCACCGCGCCCACGAGCGGGTGACATATGACGCGATGAAGGCCGCCGCGAAAGACCGCAGGGTTGAGAGCCAGCAGCTGCTCTTCCCGGACGTCACCCCCATGGGGGCGGAGGACCTGTGCATCATAAGCGAGCTGGCTGACGAGTTGCGGCAAGCGGGCTTGAGCGTGGAGGTGAACACGGAAGACGGCGCTGCGGCCATAACAGCCATACCGCCCTCGATGAGCATCCAGGCGGCAAGAGACCTGCTGGAGGAGATAACGGCCGACTGCCGCACCGGCGAGGTGGACATACACGCCAACGTGACCGACACGATAATACGCAAGATGGCGGGCAAGGCGGCCATAGAGTACGGCCGCGAACTGTCCGACGCGGAGATGACCGACCTCTACGCCAAGCTCATGAGATCCGCGGAGCGGCAGACGACGCCAGGCGGCAAGGCCATAATACGCCTCATAGACGCGGCGGACATCGACGCCATGTTTTAGACACCAAGACAAACACACAAACCATGAGAATGACCCCGGCAGTAAAGAATCTGCTGATACTCAACATACTATTTTTCGCGGCGACATTCGTCTTCCAGCGAAGCCTTGACATAGACCTGGACCAGTGGCTCGGCCTGCACTACGTGACTGCCAAAGATTTCGGCGTCTGGCAGCTGGCCACGTTCATGTTCATGCACGGCAACCTCAGCCACATATTCTTCAACATGTTCGCCCTGTGGATGTTCGGCACGCTGATAGAGAGCTCGCTCGGCACTCGGAGGTTCGTGGCCTACTACCTCATTTGCGGCGTAGGCTCCGGCATCATACAGGAGGTGGCCACCGCCATAGACGTGGCCCCGCTCATAAAAGCAGTCGACGTCACCATGAGCGCCCCCACGCTCGACAACATACAGGCCTTCATAAACAACAATGTGGTGGTGTTCTCGTCCGAGAGCAGGGAGGCCGTCAGCCAGTTCATCCGCTCCTACAACGACGCCGTCAACACCGACCCGTCGGGCGCTGCGGCCATCGCCTTGTCTTTCCTGCCATCATACCAGGATCTTTACATCAACGCGCAGGTCACGGTCGGGGCGTCGGGCGCGGTATTCGGCATCCTGCTCGCGTTCGGAATGATGTTCCCAAACATGCGCATCATGCTCATGTTCCCGCCCATCCCGATGAAAGCCAAGTGGTTCGTGATAATATACGGCCTTGTAGAGCTTTTCTGCGGCATCCATGGCGGCGACTATGACAACGTGGCCCACTGGGCCCATCTGGGCGGTATGCTCTTCGGCTTCATCATGCTGCGCCACTGGAAGGTGGAGCGGCTCAACTAAAAAAGAACGTCTGTGGCTTCCATAGCAAGCGAGATTCGCGAGTCGTTCAAGTACAACGACGTCATAATAAAGCTTATATATATCAACACGGCGGTGTTCCTCGCCATGCGCCTGATGGATCTGGCGGCGTTGGGCGGCTCGCTCATGCCGGGCTGGGGCATAGCCTATCTCGGCATGCCCATTGGCCCCGGCATCGTCATGCGCCCATGGACGCTCATAACTAACATATTCGCCCACTACGACCTGCTTCACTTCCTTTTCAACATGCTGACGCTCTACTGGTTCGGCAGGCTCTTCATGCAGGTATACGGCAGTGAGCGGCGCGCGCTGGTGGCCTACTTGCTTGGCGGGCTTGCGGGATGCTGCGCCTCGTTCATCCTTCTGCTTGCCGGCATTGGCGGCTACACGCTGCTCGGGGCCTCAGGGGCCATCATGTCGCTTATGGTCTCAGCCACCGCCGCGGCCCCGGACAGGCGAATATGGGTCACGTTCTTCGGCGAGGTTAAGATGAAATACGTCGCCCTGGCGTACATACTCCTATCCGTCATAATGCTGATAGGCCTCAGCAACATGGGGGGCAACTTGGCGCATCTTGGCGGCGCGCTGGCCGGGTGGGCTCTCTCGGCATGGTGGCGCGGCAGGCGGGAGGCGGACTCGAGCATAGGCTCGCTTTTCCGCCGTAAGCCAAGAATGAAGCTGACGCGCGGCAGCGGCAACGCGGACTGGGATTACAACAAACGCAAAATGGACAACCAGCGCGAAGTGGACAGGATACTCGACAAGATAAACGCCCGCGGCTACAACAGCCTCACCGAGCAAGAAAAGCTCACACTCTTCAACCAGAGCAAGAAGCAATGATACTCAAGGCACTGAAGCACTTGGTGACGCTCCTTCTGGTGTTATTGGCGTGCGCCACGGCATACACGGCATGGTCCGTCCGGATCCCGCCATCCGAGGCGGGAGTCCAGAGCCTCGCCTGGTTCCTCTTCCCATACATGTGGCTCGCGCTGCTCGGCGCCGGCGTCATCTCATTCGCTTTCAGGGGATGGTTCCAATTCTTATGCTGCGCGGCGGCGTGCGCGGCTACGTGGGGCAGCGCGTCTCAAGTGATAGACATCCCGTCGGGCAGGGGGGACGCAGGCGGAAGCAAGGCTTACAGGCTGCTGACGTACAACATCCACTATATGAACTACTCGGGCGAGATGTCGGCCAGCCACGTGCGCGACAGCATATGCTCCTTCCTGACGAATTCCGGGGCGGACGTCATATGCCTGCAAGAGGCGCCCCCCCTCGCCATGTGGGGCAAGCAAATGACCAACGACGGGGCTTGGGCCGAACTGACGAGGGCCTATCCGCACATTATCGGAACCAACACGGGCGGGCAGATAATCCTGTCAAAACTTGAGGTCCACGCCGCTGACGACGTCACAGACGCACTCCGCGAGACCGAGCGCAAAGGCGCGATAATGGCGGCAGACATAGTCTGCGGGGGCGACACGGTTAGGATATTGAACTGTCATCTGGCCTCAATAGCCCTATCAGACAAACAGATAGAGGCGGTGAACAGCGGCGCGGAAATGGACGAGGAGAGAGTATCGGCACTACATAAGGCGCACGACAAACTGACCAAAGCGTTCAAGACGCGAGAGAAAGAGGCAGAGACATTGACACGCGCATTGGCAGCGTCGGCAAGGGAGACCATAGTATGCGGAGACTTCAACGACACGCCGATCTCGTACACATACCACACACTGACGTGCGGAGAGCGGCCGATGAACGACGCGCGCAGACCGCGTCGGGTCGGCTTGGCCCGCACGTACCGCGGGCAACTCCCTCCCCTGCGCATAGACTATGTGCTGACCTCCAGAGGGATAAAAACGTGCGACTATGCCGAGCACGACCTGCCCACATCCGACCACAAGGCGGTCTCAATCTCTTTCGCCCCCGCGCCACTGAAATAATCCGCAAGCTGGCAAACTCTTTTACATCTTTTTATTACTTTTGTTCGAACAAGAATATATCATCTGACGAAATAAATCATAAACCAAACACGGAATATGAACAAGAAGAACTTGACGGCGGCCTTGGCCGCTGGCGCCATGGCGATAATGATTGCCGGGTGCACAGTAAGAGGCAGCCAGGACAAGACTGGCGTAATGAGCCAGAGAGACGTTGAGCAGAACGTACGCGAGTTCGTGTACCCGCTCCCGACGGCGTTCGAGGTGACCGAGATGCTCAACCGCATTGAGGCCGCATACATCATAGACATATGCAACCCGAAAGAGAACGTCGACAAATACGTGACCGAGGCCAAGCGCGCCATAAACATGGGCGTCTACAGCGCAGACCTCTGCTACGCCTCCACATATAACCAGCAGGGCAACGTGATGGACTACACGCAGACCATCCGCGCCCTGATCGACGCGCTTGACATGACACGCGCGGTGGACCCCGAGCTCGCGACCAAGATGGAGGACAACGAGAACAACAAAGAGGGCATGACCGAGCTCATATCCAACTCGTTCTATGACTCTTACGACTACCTGAACCGCAACGGCCGAGGCCCTGTGAGCCTCATGATTGTGGCTGGCAGCTGGGTTGAGGGGCTCTACATCGCCACCCACATATCGCAAGAGACTTTCGAGAACAAGGAGATGGTGAAAATCCTCCTCAGCCAGAAAGAGCCTCTTGAGAAACTCGTGAAGCTGCTCGACGAGATAAAGGGCGAGCCTAACGTAACGAGCCTCCGCAAGGCTCTCCAGCCGCTCTACGACATCTACTCGGGAGTTGACGCAAGCAGCATATCCGAAGAGCAGATGATCAGCATACGCAAAGAGTCTGAGATCATCCGCGAGGCTCTCGTGAAGCCTTAAGCGCAAGGGGCGAAGGCGGGTGGCTAA
Organism: uncultured Bacteroidales bacterium; assembly: GCA_934725785.1. Taxonomy (GTDB): domain Bacteria; phylum Bacteroidota; class Bacteroidia; order Bacteroidales; family Marinilabiliaceae; genus W3P20-009. The sequence continues at coordinate 9,988 of CAKVCS010000022.1, forward strand.
AAGCAAGACTTGAACCCCGCCAAAGAGACAAAAGCGGGGGCGGGCCAGGACGGGCCGCCCCCGCTCGCGCTTTAGGCATATGTCACTTCAAAAAAAAGTAAACACGATGATAGGGCAAAAAGAGCTTTACACCCTCCTGGATGAGATGGGCATACAATTTCAATACGTTGAACACCCGCCCACGCCAACAATCGAGGACGCCCGAAAGTATTGGTCCGCGCTCGAGGGCAAGCACTGCAAGAACATATTCCTAAGAAACCACAAGGGCAACAAGCACTACCTCGTCGTCCTCGACTGCGACAAGAGCATTGACATGCACGACCTTGAGCACCGGCTTGGCGAGGGCAAGCTGTCATTCGCGTCGGCCGAGAGAATGTCTAAATACCTTGGGCTGAAACCAGGCTCCGTAAGCCCATTCGGGTTGATAAACGACACGGGACACGAGGTGATACTGTTCCTTGACTCAAACTTGCAAGGCGCGGACAGGCTGGCTTTCCACCCCAACGACAACAGGGCGTCAATATCCGTGAGCCGCGAAGACCTGTTGCGCTTCATAGAGCGCATGGGCAACAAGTTCGAATGGAAGGAACTCTATTAGCGCGGCATTGAGACGCACACCAATAGCCCCGAGAGCCTTGGCGACATCGGCAGCCTTACTGTTTGCGGCAAGCGTAGCGACAATGCGCGCCCAGACGGACGGCAGGCTGGCGGACGCAGAGAGGGAAAGCGCAGCGGACGCACTCATAAACTCCATAGCCGAGCAAATGGACGAGGAGGGCCAGCTTGATGAGGCGGCCTCCGAAGGTCTGGCCGAACTGAGGGCAAAGGCGGAAAACCCGATAAACCTGAACACGGCCTCGGCGGCCGAGATCTCAAGCCTGATATTCATTGGCGAGAGCAAGGCCAAGGCCATCACGCGCCATCGGCGCAACGCGGGCGGCATCTTGACCATGCAGGAGCTGATGACAGTCAAAGGACTTACGGCGACCGACATCCTGCTGCTGCGCCACACGGCGACCACAGCCGCGGCGAAAGACACGTCGACGCTGCGCCCAACGGTAAAGATGGACGCCATATGGAGGGTCGGGAGGCGGTGGCCAACGGCGCGAGGATATAAGGGGCAGCAAGAGAAGCCCGCAGCCTACGCGGGGTCGCCCCTTAGCACAAGATTCCGGCTCAAAGCTGAGATAGGCGGGAGACTTGGCATAGGCCTCGTCGGCGACAACGATGCCGGCGAACCACAACTGAGGAACGGCAGCAGCCTGATGGACTTCTACGGAGGCTACGCAGCCTACGCCCCCGCCCGAGGCCCGGTGCGTAAAGTCGTAGCCGGACATTACAACGTCCGCCTGGGGCAAGGGCTCGGCATATGGACAGGCTTCGGCTTCCCGCCAACAGTGGCAGGCACGTCATACGGGCGCACGGCGATGGGCGTCACGCCGTCATCGTCAACGGCGGAGAGCGGATATATGCGCGGCGTCGCCATAGAGGCGAGGTGGCTGCCAGCAAGGCTTAGGGCATTCGCGTCGTGGGTAGACGCCGACGCGACAACCAAGAGGAGGGCCGACAGCACAACCTACATAACAACCATCCGCACGACGGGCTACCACCGCACAGCCACAGAGCGCGGCTA
>CAKVCS010000023.1 GCA_934725785.1 uncultured Bacteroidales bacterium
TTGCCACTCATTTCAGTCTCTTCTATTTTATAATTCATTTTCTATGATGTTCTTTACGTATTTCTGATTAAACCAATAACAATATTTCTTGACCATACCTCCATTCGGATTCTCTGTCATGTCATCTGCAACCCTTGCTTTCGGACGGACATGGAAGTTCTTGTCATCTTTTGCACTCCAAAAATATTGTGGAGCAATGTGATTGTCCAACACATTTTGCCGTATGTTGTCCCAATATTGTTGAGCCACTTGCAGGTCTTCTTGAGGCATCGTCCAAAATGCGACCTTTTCCAATTTAAACTCTGACTCTGTATTTCCATTGGGCAATTGCAGCACATTGTCTGTCTCACGGAATATGACGAACAGAAAACGATTGGTGAAAAGTTCGTATAATCTTGAATCCGTCCATTCATCGCAATCGAAAACTTCTTGATAATCTATGTTCTCGAAAGACATAGCTTCCTTGATGCTCCCTGTTTTCTTTATTCGGACTGTTTTCATCGTTAAGCCAGACTTCTCAAACTCTTCCGACTTATTAACATTGTTCACATTTCCATTACCTGCTATCGTGTTGGAAATGATAAAGTACTTGGACTTCGAACTGGGTGGCTCGATGTTGAGCATATCGCATATCTGTCGATAGGTTTTACCGCAATATTTCTTGAATCTGCTTAACAATATGTCATCAACAGTATTCTTGCTCAAATCCTCTACTGAGAACATTGCTTCCATTGCAGGTCGCGGAAGTTCATAATTGCAATATGCACCATCAACATTATTCTTCTTGATCTCGTCAAGCACGATGCGCATATACGCAGTTTTTAAACTCCACGCACGGCGAGGTGCACAATGTTCGTTATTGTGTTGGGGCATGAGAGAATCACCCTTTTGTCCCTTTCGGCAAGCACCAAGATACATCGTGTCACCCTCAGATAAAGTATGCGCTTGTCCGTTTTTTATCTTTGTGATGATAATGTCATAATCCTTGCGGATAATCAATAAGTCTTTCTCTGGAATCTTCCACAAAACAGCAAAAAGAAACTGCAAGTCGAGTTTGGAAACCTTAGGATTATGCAAATAGAACATAATGAGCATAATCAAGCATTTCTGATAAAAATGGGATTCCTCAAAAGACTTGTTCCAATCTGCCGTATAATTTATCACACTGCAAACAAGTCTTTCTTTTATCAACAACTCTTCCTTTGCTGATTTCTTCAACGGAGTACACTTCAACTCGGCATTAACGAAAGCGAAATCTGCCTCTTGTCGTGAATTGAGGTCGTACTTGAAGAAAAGTTCTTCCACCAATTGCCCCAAACTGCCCTTGCCCTTATGTACTTCGGCATTGGGTGCAAAATCTCGCAAACACTTATTGATTAACTGCTTGCTATAATTGAATATTGACGAAATGTCATTTTCTCTGTAAAGTACATTCCCCATACGTTGATTCACCCAATCATTTCAAATTAAAACATCTGCGAAATTAATCAATGTCCCCGCCCCCATCGGCCGAAAAAAAAGGCCGATGGCGACCGGCAAACGGCCACGCCATCGACCCCAAAGAGAAAAGCTATGACCTCACTCGGCCTCGAAGCCGATTGTTGAGACCGTGCAGACGGACTTGCCCCTCTCGGCGGTGTGGAAGACGAGGAAGATGGCGTGCTTGCCGCCCATGTGAGAAAGGGCATTGACGGGCATTGACACCGTCAACTCCCTACGCGGCGCCGACGCGCTGAGCGCCAATGAAGCCACACGCCGGCCCCTCTTGACGTCGGGAGCGTCGGCGTAGACGTCAATGGTGCCGTCGACACCCTCGGGGATACACGTCAGGCGCAGGGTTAGATTGCGCAAGCCGCTGGTCTTCGAAAAGTTGAAATATTTGTATCCTACCACCGAGCCGTCGGTGTTGTTCACCATTGGGCACTTGTTGAAGTCAAGAGAGTAGGGGTCGCCCTGGCCGTCATAGGCGGAGCGGACCGCGCGGGTGTGCGAGCCGGGGTATATCATGCTCGGGTACTCCTGTCGCATGGGCTCGGGGTTCGTGTAGTAGCAGGCTATGCCGGCGGGGTAGGTGCGCAACGGGTCGAGACCACCTGTGGCGAAGCCTTCGGAGGTGTACTCTGCCTCGGATATGAAGACACGGCCCTTGGCGCCCTCGGAGACGGAGACCCTGACAGGTGCGACCATGGCCTGGCGCGAGAACTCCGTAGTGTCGGCCTGCCGGTGGTAGAAGACGTACCACTGGTCCTTAATCTGGGCGAGGCTGCCGTGCGTGTTGCCGAAGAAGGTTGCCGTGGCGCGCATCCTGCCGCCCTTATCGGCCTCCTTGCCACGGCCGTCGATTATGGTGCCGCCATAGGTGAAGGGGCCGAGCGGCGAGCTGGAGTATGCGTAGGCCAGGGTGTAGTTGGTGGAAGGTAGACCCCACTCGCCATCGTTCGTGACGCGGCTGTATATCAATACGTACTTGTCTTTAATCTTTCGCATTGACGAGGCCTCGAAGAAACGGAACTCCTTGTCCTGCTCGCAGCCGGGTATGAGGTTCTCAACGACCTGGCTGCCAGGCTTGACGGTGGCCATGGTTGCAGTGTCGAGCTCGGCGGCGAAAGACTGCTTGAAGCCCCAATATCCATAGACTCGCCCGTCGTCGTCGACGAAGACGGCGGGGTCGAAGCGGAGGACGCCCTCAGTCTCCGTAGGGTTCGAGGCGCTCCAGTTGCAGACCTCGAACGGCCCGTCGGGCCTGTAGCTCTTGGCCACCATGCCCTGCCGGCCCCATGCCTGGTTGTTTGGGTAAAGGTAGTAGGCCACGCGTCCGTCGGCCTCGCGGCGGCACGCCACGTCGGGGGCGTAGAGGACGTCGCCGACGCTGTCCGGATAGAGCCAACGGCCATCACGGTCGCGGCGAGAGGTGAAGATTACCCCGTCGCGACGCCACGAGTCGAGCGAGTCGACCGAGGCAGACCACACCACGAGGTCGCGGCCGCAATACATCGTCTCCTCAATGTCGTGAGAGCCATAGACGTAGACACGGTAGTGGCCAGGACGGTCGGGGTCCTCGAACACGTATGGCTCACCGTCCGGCGTGAACTCCCAAAGGGGCAGGTATGGGTTAACCGCCAAAGCGCAAGACGACGCAAGAGCCAAGGCCGAAAATATGAGGGACTTGAAGGGCTTCATTCTTCTAAAGGTTAAAAAGTTCTGCATTGCCAGCAAAAATAACAATAAACTTGACAGTTAAGCGCACAGCAAGAGTCGTCGGAGAGGCGCGCACAACCTCAAGGCGTAAGAACATGCGCAATGCGCCGCACGTCCGGCAACTTCTTTTGAGATTCTCAATAAAAGAGAGGGCAAAAGGATGGAAATGACAGAGAGGACTCCAGAGACCGACAGACTGGCATTCACAGTGCTGGCTATAGAGGCCTCCGCACGGAAGATGGGCATCACACCCAGAGAGATGAGACGCAGGCTGGTAAGGACGGGCTGATGAAAAAACTGATAGAGGATTGCTACGAGACCATTGCACACGGAGAGTAGCGAAGCCGCGGCAGCAGACGTGATTGAGGCACTGAAGAACTGGGAGAACAAAGGTCTATGAAAATAGAGACGCTATATCACGGATCGACAAGCATAGGCCGCCATCCGCAGGCGGGCAAGTGGCGCAAGGGTCTTGACTTCGGCCCCGGCTTCTACCTTACGCCTATGCGTGGGCAAGCACGACAGTGGGCCATAAGGGTGAAGACAATACGGGCGACTATGAACTCGGTAGTAAACAAATACAAGCTGGTGAGGCTCGATAGACATAGAATCAGACGCTTCGATGCCTATGACGAGGACTGGCTGGGGTTCTTAGTGCAGAGCAGGATGGGGCAAAAGCCATGGGCCGGATACGACATAGTGGAGGGCGACGTGGCTGACGACAGGGTGATTGACTCCATTGAGGCGTACGTAAATGGCTACTCGACACTGGAACTCACTCTTAGTAAGCTCTCTTTCCACAAACCGAACTGGCAAGTTTGCATCCTCAACCGAGATGTCATAGACGACTGCCTGACATACGTCGGACATATGAAAGTTTAACAATAACGACTTATGCTCGACTTCCTTTTGTGGAACAAGATGGCGAGGATTATAAAGCAACTTGCTGACACTCTCGGTGTAAGCACGGACCGCGCCCTGGAGATATTCTATGAGTCTCGGACGTGTTCCCTCATGCACGACCAAAGCCTTGGCCTGCACCTGATGAGCGACACATACATAGTGGATGAGATATTGACCGAGCTCAGAGAGAAGGGGTAGGCGTTAAGAATAATCAGCTAAATATCAATTCTCCGACCACTTCTCAAACATACTGGGGCGGTACTCTCTAAGGCTTATCATATCGAAGTACATCTGCGAGAACAGTTTGTCCGTCAGCACATAACGCCTAACGCCGCCACCCGACCGGGTCGTGGTTGACTTAAAGTAGTTACGTTTGATGGGAAGGACAACCATAGTGCTATCGGTAAAGTCAAACTCATAACGAGTTTTTTCATAAAATCCATAACGATCCATCAGCCAGCGCCGGCGGATGTCCACAGAGTCGCCAGCCGCCAGATAGCTGTAAAGCTCGGTGTCTGGCGTGCTTATCTTGATCGAGAAGTCACGGCTCGTGGAGTTGACAACATACTCATGGCTCAGCCTGAAGGGCGGGACACCGATTATCTCGCCATTGGTTCCATGTGGTGCAGCCCTTGAGGCATCGCTCAACTTCGGATAGTGTGAATATTTTTGAGGTGGGTTTTCTCATGGAACCCAGGCTTCGCCGCACAAACTTCACGTCACTCCATGAACATGTCGGGATAATCCTCCCTTAGGCTTATCATGTCCGAGTACATCTGCGAGAGCAACTTGTCCGTCAACTCATAACGCCTAACACCGCCACCCGACCGGGTCGTGGTTGACTTAAAGTAGTGACGTTGGACGGGAAAGACAACCATAGTGCTATCGGTAAAGTCAAACTCGTAACGAGTTTTTTCATAAAATCCGTAACGCTCCATAAGCCAGCGCCGGGGGATGTCCACAGAGTCGCCAGCCGCCAGGTGGCTGTAAAACTCGGTGTCGGGCGTGCGTATCTTGAACGAGAAGTCGCGGCTTGTGGAATTGACAACATACTCATGGCTAAGCCTGAAGGGCGTGACTCCGAGCTTACGCATGGTGTCGGCGATTGCCGAAAGGTAGGACTCCGCGAAGTCTACTCTTATCTTAATGTCGGACCCACTATTCTCAAACTGGAAGACAGGCACCCCCCGCTCATTGCGAAACCTCACCTCTATAACGCTGTCCGCAAAACCCAAAAGGCAAGAAGACTCGTATTGCAGAGATGCTGAGTAGAACTCATAACGCACTTCCAACGAACAGCCAGGATCAATCGAACCGTCCTTGTTTCCATAGTAACCGAATATATCTGGTGAGCCATAGTAACCTATGGTCATATAAGACATGGTTGAGTTGCGAACGTCATAAGACTCTAATGGCTCGTTACAATCAGTACAAGATATCATAGCCATAAGACTACTTGCCGCCATCATACTTAGCCCAAGCGTCAAATACTTTGTCGATTTCATTCTCTTGCCCTTTTCCATTTTCTGTGTTTTTTAGTTTATCTCGCCATTGATTCCATGTGGTACAGCCCTTGAGGCATCGCTCGACTTCGGAGAGTGTGAATTTTTTGAGGTGGTATTTTACCGTTCCTTCTGAAGTCTTTACGCTATTTTCAAAATCGTCTCTTGTCAGGCTAAGCACTAAGCCCGTGTAGATGCTTGAAAAACGCTCACCTACATCACCATAATCCACTTCTCTGGCAACATAATAGGCGATGCCTCTCGCCCACGACTCTTTGACTATCTTGTCACAATGCCTGTAGGTGCTTCGACTCCACTTGTGGTGAGCGCAATGGGCTATCTCATGGATTGTGGATCGGAAAATGTCGCGTGAACTCGATAACTTGCGGTAATAGACAAACACATCGGGCAATATGAAGCCGCCGCCACAGAAATACCTGCTGACTCTGTCGTCAGGCTCCCTCGCCGAGAGCCGTATGATGAGGTTGTTCTCATCGGGCCGCGAGAGGCCGCACTTGTCGTAGTGGTAGAAATAGTAGTGGGCGGGGCGGAACACGGAGGCGTATTTCCACGCGGCGTGGCCGTTGTCCGTTATCGTGCGCTCTATGCGGCTTTTGGAGTTGTCGGCGAGCGTCGTCTCCGCCACCTTGACAACCTTGCCGAGGCCACGGATGTGGAAGCAGTCGCGGCGCCACTTGATGTAATAGCGTACGTGGTGACGACGGCGGGAGAAGGAGAAGACACCTTTCGCGTCCGTGCAGCACTGGTGGGTGACAAAACCGCGGTGTATGCGGACTGGCACGCCCTCGATGGCCTTGACTTTTCCATCTGACTCCTCGTACTTCAGCACGCCGCCGGGAGTCCATTTGCTTTTGTTGGCAGGCTGCTCGTCGTCCGCGTCAAGGCCGGCAAGCTCGCGCGACTTGGCCTCAAGCTGCTCCCACAGGAGGTCCGATCGCTTGTTAGCGGCCAGGGCTTCCGCGTCTTCGTACACGTTGGCCTCCTCCATCAGGAAGAGTTCCGAGAGCGTCTCGTGAGGGACGTCGGGTAGTGACTGGCCCACGCGGGCGGTGCAATACATGTAGGTGGGGACGGTGTCTGGCAGCGACGGGTCGCGGTAGTAGTCGCCTATGGCGGCGACCTCATAGTCCATCGGGACCTCGGTGAAGAAGATAGACGTGTCGGCCTCAAGGGCCATGACGTCGGACGAGTCGCGCGGTGCGAAGCGGAGGTAGAGGTGGGTGGCTTCGATGTCGGCTGTGTCGAGGCTCAGGCTTTTGTTTGTCTGGCTGAGCTCGGCGAGCGCGCGGCGCATCGCCTCGGGCGTGTAGGCGTTGGGTGTCCGCCGCCCAAGGATGGTGGGGCCGCTCACAGTGGGCGGCTCGGCGGACTCCTGCTTGGCGGACTCGGGTTCGAGTTCCCCAACATCGGGCGGCAGGTCCTCGTCCCGGCAGGCGGCAAGTGCCAGGAGGCTCAGGAGCGGCAGCAGCATTCGGTTCGGTGTTCTCATTATAGCTGATGTTATTTAGACTCATTACGCACACAAATATAGCTTTTAAAATCAATGTGTGTCAATGAGCCAATGCGAAATGGCAAAAAATGGCATCGAAACGGCATATAAGACATCTGAAGCGACATTCAAGAAACATCAAACCCTCGTTTTTAATGGATTAGGTCATCTCAAAAAAAGCACACTCACAATGTGGAATGCGAAGAGTAGCCATCGCAGCGCACGCAAACACATAAAAATCCCTGCCAGCTCTTATTGACGTGAAACAGAGCCGACAGGGAAAAGAAAGAAAACCGCTACAGACTATAATGTCAAATACTTAATACGATGTGCGCTACTTGAGCGTGAACGTGGCAGGCTCGCCACTCTCGGCATCGGGCGCCACCCAGACCTGGAAATCGCCCGGCTCGGCGTAGACCGACATATCATCGTGGCAGAAAGCGAGGTCGGCCGCAGAGATTTCGAACGATATTTTCACGGTCTTTCCCGCAGGTATCATAACCTTGCGGAAGCCTTAGCGGCCGCGGCAAGAGCCTCGCGCACTCCGCTCTCACTCATGTCCCTGCTGAAAGACAAGCCATTGGCGGCAGCCGCGACCCTTTCGGGGGCCTGAGAGCGGAAAGCCGCGAGAGGTGTGACGCAGTCCGCGGGGTCGCCATCGAAGCTCCACGTGCCAATCTGGTCGACGCCACTGTCGGACAAGGGGCCTATTATGGCAACGGACTCGCCATGGGAGAGGGGCAAGACCCCATTGTTCTTGAGGAGAATGGTGCTCTGGACGCAGGCCTCCTTGGCGTCGGCAAGGAAACGCGCAGAGAGCGTGGAGTCTTTCTCCCGCCTGGCATAGGGGTTCTCAAAGAGCCCGAGCCTCAGCTTGAGTCGGATGACGTCGCGCACAGCATCGTCAATCTGCCGCATGGTGACCTTGCCGTCCTCAAGCAGACTCTTGGCGTGGCTTATATAGGCGTATGACATCATGTCCATGCCCACGCGGCTCTGGAGGGCGAGCCTCGCAGCGTCACAGAGGTCACTGGCTATGCCGTGGGGTATGAGCTGCTGGATGGAGGCCCAGTCGGTCACAAGGAGACCGTCGTAGTCCCACTCGCGACGGAGGATGTCGATGTTCAGGTGGCTGTTTGCCGTTGAGGGAGTGCCGTTTATGTCGTTGAACGAGCACATGAAAGTGGCGGCTCCGCTCTCGGCCTGAGCCTTGAAAGGCGGGAGATAGATGTCCCGCAGCTGCACCTCGGGAATCCACGTGGTGCTGTAGTCACGCCCCGACTCGGATGCGCCGTAACCGCAGAAGTGCTTGGCGCAGGCCGCCATGGAGGTCGGGTCCGAGAGGTCGTGGGTCTGATAGCCGAGTGTCATGGCCTTGCCGAGCTGGGTGGTGAGGTAGGTGTCCTCGCCAAACGACTCGGCGAGGCGCCCCCAACGCGGATCGCGCGAGATGTCCACCATGGGCGAGAAAGTCCAGCGGATGCCGACACTTGAAGCCTCGATGGCGGCAATGCGCGCCCCGCGCTCTACGATGGACGGGTTCCACGTGGCGGCCTGCCCCAAAGGAATGGGGAACATGGTCTTGAAGCCATGGATGACGTCGCGGGCGAAGACGAGCGGGATGCCGAGGCGGCTCTCCTCAACAGCCACTCGCTGCAGCTCGTTAATGGCCTCGGGGTTCACCTCGTTGAGGATGGAGCCTACGACACCGCTCTTCACCTGCGCCTTGACGTCCGGCGAGGCCCAGCCAACGCCGTTTATCTGGTTCACCTGGCCTATCTTCTCCTCGAGCGTCATCCGGCTCAGGAGGTTCTCTATCTTGTCCTCGACAGGGTCGGAAGGCGACGAGCAGGCTGCGAGAAGACCGGCGGAGACGAGGGCCAGCAGATTATTCTGTATTGTCATATTTTCATATTTTCATTTTTGAGGTGTAGGGATAAAAAATCCCGGGAGTGGGCCGTGTGATAAAAGACTACTCGAAAGTGACTGTGCTGACGGACATTGAGCCTTTCTGAACCTTTATGCGCACGACGTGCAGCCCCTTTGCCACCGACAAGGGCAACGAGACTTCCTGCCACTCGCCTTTTGTTGAAATCTCGTCGGTGGCAGTCTCCGCGCCGTCGACCGATATCACTAGCGACGTGGGCACAGACGTCTTGCAGCGGAGTGTCAGCTTGCTCACATAGGCAGTCGCGTCGAGTCCGTACTCAACCCACTTGCCTGTCGCAAATGTCTTTATCTCTATAGGCGAGACGGCCTCGGGGTCGGTGGCCACCTGCAAAGTGGGCGCGGCGGAATATTGACTGCCTGTGCTGACCCCCTCCGAGGCGTTTGTGGCGCGATAGGCCGAGGCGGCCCATTTCTGCCCGCTCATGGCGTATGCCTCCTTGTCGAAAGAGGAAAAGTTGACATATACCTTGCCGGCATCCGTAAGGCTCTCGTCCTCAAGAAGCTGCATATATGGAGCGCCTTTCTGGTAGCGTGGTATGAACCACGCGTATCGCTCTACGTTGGGATTCTCCTCGAAGTAGGCCACCACCTCGCTCATATAGGCAATCTGGGCATCGGCATTCGCCACGCCGCCGTCCCATGCGCAGAACTCCGTCATCCAGATCGGCTTGCCATACTTCGCGAACTTGTCCACATAGCCCTTGACGGCCGAGGCTGAGTTCATATAGCAGTGGAGGGCTATGGCGTGGATGTCATCGACCGATACGCCCGGCTGCGCGAAGAATTCGTCGAGCCACGTGACGGGGTCGGAGTAGCCCGCAAGGGTGCCATAGTTCATGGCTGGCGAGATTATCTTGAGGCCGTTGGCCACGGCAAACTCTTTGAGCCTAGGCCAATAGGCGGCGGCCTCGGCGGGCGTCATCCTGGCCTGGTCGACGAGGTTCGGCTCGTTGAAGGCGAGCAGGTACTTATCCCCGTATATCTCAACGGACTTGGATATGTCACCCTCGTTGTAGTTGGCGTTCCAAGCCATGGGTACGAACGTGACGCCAGCCCCGAGGGCCGCGTTCTGCACGGTGGCGTCGGTCTTGGGAGACCAGTTGTAGAACCACGATATGCCACCCTTGAGGAGGAACATGTCGACCTCGGGCAGTTGGAAGCTGTATCCGACGCCTCGCTTGGAGCTTCGCTGCATCACATGGCGCACCTCGGCCGAGGGTGGGGTGGGGGAGTCTGAGCCGTTGCCGTCGTCATCGCTGCATGCCGCGAAAGAGAGCAGCGAGGGCGCGAGGGCGAAAAGTAGTAAGTTCTTATTCATAATGGTTTGGGAGAATGTAAAGTCTCAGCTATCGGGCTAAAAGCACGCACCTCAGTTCTGGCGCAAGATGCCAACGTGACTGCGGAGCTTAGTGAAATAAAGGTGGGGCAGGGCGCAAGAGGTTAAGCCGGCCCTGCCCCACGAGGACATCAAAAAACGCAAATCTTCCTTAGCACGCCAAGGTTATTTCTTGGCAGGCTTGTAGATGTACATGGCGTCATACTCGAGGGTGACGCCAGCCTTGCCGCCAGAGAGGAAGGCCACAAGGTTCTCACCTCCAGTGGGCTTCCACGTCTCAGGATATACGACGCCAGCCTCAATGACCTTCGACATCGGGAGCTCAAGCTCGTGCCACTCACCGTCGCGGTCGAAACTGCCAATGCTGTTGTACGTGACGCCATTGTCAACATAGCTGCCGCCCAGGCCGAACTTGGCCTCAGAATCCTGACCGTAGAGGATTAAGCAGTGCGCGGCGTCATCGGTAGACTTCATCGCGATGTGGAACACGTACTCGTCGGCATGAGCGTATATGTCATACAGTGCACTGAGATCCATAGGACTATCAGCCGTGCCATAGCATAGGCCTGCTCCTGACCAGCCCACGCTGCCCACGGTGAGGGCCACCCATCCCTCGGCAAGGTTGAAGAAGTTCTTGCCTGTAGTTGAGCCGGCCTCGTATGTCCCCTCCCATACGTAGAGGAATTTCGTCTCATCGTCCGGACGGAGATCCATCTTTATCTTGCTCGTGTTGGCATCAAACGTTGTGCCGTCGAGCTGGAATACGTAGTAATCTGAACCGTCGAGAGTCGGATTATTACCAGGATTTCCATCACTGACGGTCACCAGGCACTCGCCCTTGATGTCGCCAACGGCCGCGGTTATGGTGGCCTTGCCAGCCTTCACGCCGGTCACCTTGCCGGCCTCGACGGTTGCCACAGTTGCGTCGGACGTGGTCCAAGAGACAGTGCCGGTGGCGTTGGACGGGGAGAGGATCGCGGTGAGGGATGCGGAGCTGCCCACTGAGACTTCGAGCGTTGTCGACGAGAGAGTAACAGACTCAACCTTGACCTCAGGGGTGGGCTCGTCGCCCCCCTC
>CAKVCS010000024.1 GCA_934725785.1 uncultured Bacteroidales bacterium
CCTTTATCTTGCTCTCGATATATTTGGGGTCGACGTCTCCCACCACTATGATGCCTTGCAGGTCCGGGCGGTACCACTTGTGGTAATAGTCGCGGATGGCCTCGTAGGGGAAGTTGTTTACGACGGCGGTGTCGCCAATCACGTCGCGCACGGCATATCTGGTGCCGGGCATGGTGTTGGCGTTGTGGGCGAAATACATGCGCCTGCTGGCCGAAGCCCTCGTGCGCCACTCCTCGCGTATCACGCCCCTCTCTTTGTCTATCTCGTCTCCCGCCAGGGTTATGAACCCGCTCCAGTCGTGCAGCACGAGCAGCGCGCTGTCCACAATGGCCTTGTCCGCGGTCGGGACGGCGGACAGGTTATACACGGTCTCGTCGAGGCTGGTGAACGCGTTAATGTTCTCGCCGAAGCGGACGCCCACGCGCTCGAGGAAGTTGATGACGCCCTTGTCCGGGAAGTTCTTGGTGCCGTTGAAGGCCATGTGCTCGAGGAAGTGGGCAAGCCCGTCTTGATTGTCCTCCTCAAGGATGGCGCCAACTTTCTGGGCAATGTAGAACTCGGCCGTCTGCTTGGGCAGCTCGTTGTGGCGTATCACGTAAGTCAGGCCGTTGGGTAGCCGACCTACCAGCACCGCGGTGTCCGGCGTGAGCGGGGTCAGCGGTTGGGCCGTGGCCGGCGCTAATGCCGACATCCCGCACGCCATGCACAAGATGCGCGAAAAAAGTCTCATTGTCTTCTGCTTTGGAAATAGTTTAATGTTGTTTGCCTATCTGCCGCCCTTTTCGTGCGGACATCTGTCGCAAATTTAAAATTTTGGATGGGATGTTGTATCGTCCTCACCACATACCGCATCCTTTGACGTCTCTTTACTTGGCGGGGTAGCCCGTCCGCAATTTTTACAGCGACCCTTTCCGGCTAAAAAAAAAACGTAACTTCGAATCTGTTTTTAGCCAAATAAGACTCAGAAATGAAAAAAATCCTGATTGCCACAGCCCTCATCGTGGCGTTTTCCGCTTTCAGCCTCTTTGCGGCTCGGGCCGCTGGCGGCGTGGAAGTCGTGGGCGATATTGACGCTCCCGATGAGGCCGAGGAGGACACCTCCGATTTTGATATTGACGCTTTCGTGTCGACAGACTCCGTCTCAGGGCTGTCTGGCCGTGTCGGACGAATAGGCGGCGACAGCCACGCCTGCGTGGACGTGCCTGCCGACATGGTGCTCCTCGATTCGATTGATGCGCGCCGCCTCCTCGAGCTCTACTGGGGCAATGTCGAGGACTCCCTCGTCCTCGGAGCCCTCGTCCCGGCCACGGACACGCTGCTGATGGACGTGTCCGTGGCCTACGTCCTCTACTCCAATCAGGACGGCTACGTGAAAGACGAGGATGCCGCGGATATAGATTATGACGACCTGCTCGCCAGCCTGCAAGAGCAGACGGACGCGGTGAGCGGAGAGATGAGCAAACTCGGATTTCCCGAGCAAAGCCTGGTGGGCTGGGCCAAAGACCCGGCCTACGACTCCAGTCGCAAGATACTACGGTGGGCCAAGCACATCCGCTTCAAATATGACGACGGCCAGGAGAATAACGTCCTCAACTACGATGTCCGAATCCTTGGGCGCAGGGGCTTCGTGACGCTCCAAGCCGTTGCCGACATTGCCGACGCCGACGCCGTCATCGCCAAGGGAGACTACCTCGCCTCGCTCGTGGCTTTCGACGACGGGTACGGCTACGCCGACTACGACGCAGCCACCGATGCCGTGTCGGACTACACCATAGGCGGACTCGTGGCCGGCACGGCCTTGCTCGCCAAGACCGGCGTCCTCGCCAAGATTGGACTCTTCCTGCTCAAGGCTTGGAAAGTCATCCTTCTCGCTGTGGCGGCGGCGGGAGGCATCATAGCCAAGCTGCTGAGGAGAAAGAAAGGGAAAGAAGAGAAAGGTGAGGATGGCGACGCCAGCTCGCCTGCCAAGACACAAGAGTAGCAGCCGCCCGGCTGTGAGGCTGCGCAAGGCCTCCCCCCCTTGCCGATTGAGGGGGGAGGCCTTTTTTCCGTTTTATGTTATATTTAAGTTTGAGAAAGCAGCAGCGAGATGTTATTTTTGCGTTGCAAAAATAACGCATTGTAAAAACGATGGAACTCACTATAGTAAAAGTCGGCGGCGGCGTGGTGGAGGAGCAAAGCTCCCTCTCCGCACTGCTCGACGGCTTCGCTTCGCTCGAGGGGGCCAAGGCCCTCGTGCATGGCGGCGGACGCTCCGCCACGAAGCTCTCTGAAAAGTTGGGCGTCGAGGCCCGGATGGTTGAGGGGCGGCGCGTGACGGATGCCGAGACCCTACGCATCGTCACGATGGTCTATGCCGGCCTCGTCAATAAGAACATAGTGGCGCAGCTCCAGGCGCGCGGAGTCAACGCCATGGGCTTCACGGGCGCCGACCTCGGGGTCATCCTCTCGGCCAAGAGGCCACCCAAGAGGATGTCCGACGGGCAGGTGGTCGACTTCGGCTTCGTAGGCGACGTCAAGGAGGTCCACACGGATGTGCTCGCCAGCCTGATTGAGAAAGGCGCGGTGCCCGTCATGTCCCCCATAACGCACGATGGCGCCGGTAACCTCTTGAACACCAACGCCGACACCATAGCCAGCGAGCTCGCCCGCGCCATGGCCCGCGCGTGCGGCGTGCGGCTCGTCTTCTGCTTCGAGAAGCCCGGCGTCCTGCTCGACGCCAATGACGACAGCACTGTCATAAGCGAGCTCGACTACGAGACCTTCAAGGAATACCAGGCCTCCGGCGTAGTGGCCGCGGGCATGATACCCAAGCTGGACAACGGCTTCGAGGCCCTGAGGCAGGGGGTGGGCAGCGTTGTCATAACCAACGTGCAGGGCCTTAAGACCGGCCTCGGCACAACGCTCAGGCTATGAACGAGCACCTTCTCTCACGCCTGACGGAGGAGTCCATCGGGCTGCTCAAGCGGATGATTGCCATCCCGTCCGTCAGCCGAGACGAGGCCGCCGTGGCCGACATGCTGCAAGGGCAGCTCGCCGAGTGGGGGCTGCCCGTCAACCGCAAGGGGAACAACCTGTGGGTGCGCGAGCAGGCGTGCGCCGAGGGGCTGCCCGTCGTCCTGCTCAACTCTCACATAGACACGGTAAAGCCCGCCGCAGGCTACACCAGGGACCCTTTCCTGCCACAGGTTGATGGCGGACGCCTCTACGGCCTCGGAAGCAATGACGCCGGCGGACCGCTCGTGAGCCTCCTCGCCCTCTTCCGCTACCTTTGCGCAAGCGCGGCCGACCGCAGGTTCTCGCTTTTATTCGCGGCCTCGGCCGAGGAGGAGGTCAGCGGCCGAGGAGGGCTGGAGAGTATAATCCCCGAGCTCGGACCGGTGAACCTCGCCATAGTCGGCGAGCCGACGGGCATGCAGCCCGCCGTGGCCGAGAAAGGCCTCATGGTGCTCGACTGCACCGCCCTCGGCAAGAGCGGGCACGCAGCGCGCGGCGAGGGCGTCAACGCCATATACCAGGCGCTGCCCGCCATCGAGTGGTTCCGCTCGCACACGTTCGACCGCGTCAGCCAGTTTCTCGGCCCTGTCAAGACAACGGTGACGCAGATAGAGGCCGGCACGCAGCACAACGTCGTCCCGGACTCATGCCGTTTCGTGGTCGACGTGCGCGTCAACGAGCTATACTCCAACCCGGAGCTGCTCGCCCTCATCAAAAAGGGCTGCCCGCAGGCCCAGATGCCCATATCCATCCACGAGCGGAGCACGCGGCTCGGCAGCTCGTCCATACCCATGGGCCACCCGATTGTAAGACGGGCCCTCGAACTCGGCCTCAAGCCTTTCGGCTCGCCGACAATGAGCGACCAGGCCCTCATGCCGTTCACCTCCATCAAGATTGGCCCGGGGCAGTCCGCGCGCTCCCACACGGCGGACGAGTTCATCGGGCTCGATGAGATTCGCGACGGGGTCCGGACATACGTCAACCTGCTCGACGGGCTGGCGCTGTAGGGCGACGCACTTCACTGTCGAAAATAAACATATCATAAGACACTAATCTCACACCCGAAAACATGAAGCTTTGGGATAAAGGATATTCAGAGGACGAGAGGATTGACAAGTTCACGGTAGGCAAAGACCGGGAGCTCGACCTCCACCTCGCCCCGTTCGACGTCTTGGGCACCATGGCCCACATAACCATGCTCGAGACCATCGGCCTCATAGGCCACGACGAGCTCCCCGTGCTCCTGGCCGAGCTCAAGGAGATTTACAAGGCCACGCAAGACGGATCTTTCGTCATCGAGGACGACATCGAGGACGTCCACTCGCAAGTCGAGCTCATGCTCACTCGCAAACTCGGAGACCTCGGCAAGAAGGTGCACAGCGGCCGGTCAAGAAACGACCAGGTGCTGCTCGACCTCAAGCTCTACATCCGCTACCAGATTGAGGACCTCTCGAAGCACCTCTCCAAACTCTTTGACACCCTCCAGGAGCAGAGCGAGAAGTACAAGGACGTACTCATTCCGGGCTACACGCACCTCCAGGTGGCCATGCCATCCTCTTTCGGCCTATGGTTCGGAGCCTACGCCGAGAGCCTCACGGACGATATGACACTGCTCGCCGCCGCGTGGGACGTGGCCAACCAGAACCCGCTCGGGGCGGCTGCGGGCTACGGCAGCTCTTTCCCGCTCAACCGCACGCTCACAACCAGGCTGCTCGGCTTCTCCGACCTGGCCTACAACGTGGTCTACGCCCAGATGGGCCGTGGCAAGACGGAACGCATCGTCTCTTTCGCGCTCGCGTCAATAGCCGAGACGATAGGCAGACTGGCGTTCGACGGATGCCTCTTCACAAGCCAGAACTTCGGCTTCATACACCTGCCGAAGCAGATGACGACGGGGAGCTCCATCATGCCCCACAAGAAGAACCCCGACGTCTTCGAGCTCGTCCGCGCGCATTGCAACAAGATTCAGGGCGCGCCAAACACCATCCGCCTCATATCGGGCAATTTGCCCAGCGGATATTTCCGCGACATGCAGATAATAAAGGAGGTCTTCATCCCGCTCTTTGACGAGATAAAGGACTGCATTGACATAACCGCCTACGCCATAGAGAACATCGAGGTGGAGCGCGACGTCATGAAAGACCCTAAGTACAAGTACGCGTTCTCTGTCGAGGAGGTTAACCGCAGGGCCCTGGCGGGCACCCCTTTCCGCGACGCCTACAGGCAGGTCGGCATGGAGATCGAGGCCGGGCAGTTCGACTTCAACGGAGAGCTGCGCCACACTCACGAGGGCAGCATCGGGAACCTCTGCAACGACCGGATCCGCGCCAAGATGGACCGGATCCGCGGCCGCTTCACGTTTGGCGAGGTCAACAAGGCGCTCGACGACCTGTTGCGATGATGCCCCGTCTGCCTATGCGCCGCGCCAGCCTCGCTGCCGCCTGCGCCGTGGCCATGCCCCTTTGCTCTTGCGGCCATGCGCCCGAATACGCGGGGAGGGTCATCGTGGATCTTAACCGCACGGCGTGCGGCGAGGCGCGTCTCTCGTCCGTGTTGGCCGACAGCGGACGGGAGGCTCTGCTCCGCCCCGACGTCAATGGCGTATACTCTTTCGTGTCGGACACTTTACCGGCCGACATATATGTGCTCTCAATAGACTCCGTCCACCGCCTGCCGATTGTCGTCAGCCCCGGGCGAGGGCAGAAAGTGTGTGGCACTCTGCGCGAGTGGGGCTCCCTGTCTACGTCCGATGCGGAGACCGCGGCCGCGCTTGCCGCTGAGCGGCTGCGCTTGCGGCTCAGCGCCGCTCGCGACACCTCGCTCCCTGCCGCGGCACTGGCCACCTCCGACGGGCGACGCCGCGCGGCGGATAGCCTCATGTCCGTCCGGGCCTCCGCCCGTGTCGAGGCGGACATGCTCTTGCGAGGCTTGGCCGACACGTCTCTCGCCTCGCTGCCCATTCTGAGCCTTCCCGGCATCTATGCCGCCGACTCTGACAATCAGATGCTCTTGCGGCGCATGACGGCTCTCGCCGGGCGTTTCCCCGGGGTCAGCGTCCTGTCTTCGCGCCGCGATTTCCTCGGCAGCGTATCCCGCCTCAACGGCTTGCGCCGCAGGTATTCGGCGGGAGAGCCGTGGCCTGACTTCCTCTTCGTCTCGGCGGCGGGCGACTCCCTGTCGGCGGCCGATGTGGCGGGCAAGCCTGTGGCTCTCGCCCTGCTGGCCGACTCGGTTTCGACTCCCGCCAAGTCGGCGGCGAGGGTGGGGCGGATAGCCGCCAGCGGGGTCAGGGTGCTGATAGAGGCCGCGGACTCCGAGGCTGCGCCAGCTGCCAGGAACATCGTCTTCGGCAGGTTCGAGCGCCTCGAGCTTAAGCGTGATTTGGAAATGTTCCGACCAGCCATAGTCTCGTGCGGCAAAGACGGGACCGTGGATGGTCTCACGATTGACAAATAGGCGCGGCTTGACTATCTTTGCGCGCTTTATTTCTTTGTTAACGCTTCATCTTCTTCCTATGTGCATCATGAAAAGACAAACCATAATAATGATGGCCGCGGCCGCTGTAGCCCTTCAGGCCTGCAACGATGACAAGGGCAAGTCCGCGGTCGAGGGTGTCCTCTCCGGCGCCGGCAGCCAGAAGGTCTACCTCGAGGAGGTCGGAGTCTCCTCCTCAACGTCTGTCGTCGACTCGGCCGACGTCGAGCCCGATGGCGCTTTCCGCCTCGTGGGGAGCCTGCAGTCCGAGCCGACGTTCTATAATGTGCGGCTCGCCGACGGGCGCTCCTTCACCGTGGTGCTCGACTCCGCCCAGACGCTGCGCCTCTCGGCCGACGCCTCGGCTGCGCTCCTGCCCGGCAACGTCAAGTTCGAGGCGTCGGAGGATAACGACAACTTGCAAAAAGTGATGGTTGGGGCGTCAGCCCTCCTCGCCAAGCTCAATGACGGAAAGGCGAACGGCGACGACTTCAAGGCCTATAAGGACGACCTCTACAAGATCATTTTCTCCAACCCGCGCTCGATGGTCGGCTACTACATTGTCTTTCAGCAGATAGGCGGACAACCGCTCTACAATGTGCTTGACAAGGACGACGTCAAGGTCTTCTCTGCCGTAGCCACCTCCCTGCAGCTCGCTTACCCGACAAGCCAGCAGGTCAAGCGCCTGTGCGGCTACACCCTCCAAGGTCTCGCGGTGCAACGCCAGAACGCGCGCCGCGACTCGCTCCTCCAGACCGCCACTAAGCTCAACTCGCCAGACCTCGCCCTGCCCGACAAGGACGGTAACGAGGTGAGGCTCACGTCGCTCCGCGGCAAGACCGTGCTCCTCTTTTTCTGGGCCGCGGCCGACGAGGCGTCGCGCAAGGCCTTCGCGCAGCTCAAGTCGACATATGGCAAGTATCGCGGCCGCGGGCTGGAGATTTACGCCGTATCCTTCGACAACGCCAAGCTCGTGTGGGAGGCAGCCACGGAAGGCACGGAATGGGTCAACGTGTGCGACCTCAACGGCCCCCAGGGCTTCGCCGCCGTGGCATACAACGTCTCGCGAATACCATCGAACTACATCATCGCGCCCGATGGCCAGCTTATCGGCAAAGACCTCTTCGGGACGCGCCTCGACAACAAGCTGTCCGAAATTCTCCGATAGACCACATCGCCATCCGCGCCGCGGTGCGGGCGTACGCCTGGGCTCCGCGGCGCGGTCGCGCCCTACAGGCCATGATATACTTCGCGTCGGACTTTCATCTGGGGGCCCCTTACATAGGTGACCGCAGGGCCCATGAGTCGCGCATCGTGCGCTGGCTCGACTCCATTGAGCCCGACTGCGAGGCGCTCTACATACTTGGCGACATTTTCGACTACTGGTTCGAGTATCGGACGGTCATACCGCGCGGCTTCGTCCGTTTCCAGGCCAAGATTGCGCATATGGTCGACCGTGGGGTCGACGTCCACTTCTTCACGGGGAACCATGACGTCTGGATGTTCGACTATCTGCCCGCCGAGCTGGGCGTGAAGGTGCACACTGGCCCGCTCGAGGTATCCCTCTCCGGCAAGAAGTTCCTCGTAGGCCATGGCGATGACATAGGCTACGACAGGTGGTACCACCTCCTCATGTGGGCGTTCCACAACAAGTACCTCCAAGCCTGCTACAGGTGGGTCCACCCCGACCTCGCCGGGTGGGTGGCTACAACGTGGAGCCATAAAAGCCGCATGGGGCACTATGCCGACGAGCGGCGGAAAGGCCGCGGCGTGGCCGATGTTGACAAGGAGTTCCAGGTCAGGTACGCCCGCCGTCTTGTGGAAGGCGGGTCCGATGCGGACTTTTTCATTTTCGGACACCGCCACGAGGTGATAGACGCTCCGGCCGGCCCGGCCGGACAGCGAGTGCTGGTGATAGGCGACTGGATAAGGAACTTCTCCTATGCGGTGTTTGATGGTAATGATGTGAAAATTATCAGGTATGAAGACTCCCGAGTACTCTAAGGATATATCAACGGCGGCCTACGTCCTGCCCATAGGCTGGGCTGTGGCCTACGCCATGCGCAGGGTTGGGGTCGATGGGTCGGAGTTCACCGCGTTCCACCTCCGGCAGGCGTTCGGCCTCTCTCTCTTCGAGATTCTGTGCTACATCATCCTGGTCAAGGGGGTCGACAGCGTCGCTGTCAACAGCGCGCTCACGCTTATCGTGTTCTCACTCTCGTTCATAGGGGTGCGCGGCGTGCGCAAGGGGCTCATGCGGTATCAGCCGCTTCTCGGGCGCCGCTTCGACGTGTGGTTCTCTTTCATAAAGTAGCCGTGCAGGCCGCTAAGGCAATCCGCGCCGGCTCAGCTCATCCTTTATCTTCTGCGCGCTCTCGTAGTCCTCGCGGTTCACTGCCTCGTCAAGCCTCATGCGCAGGGTCTCCGTCGGCATGCTCTCAATTGGCAGGCTCCGCCCGCCGCCACGCTCGTCCTCGTCACCGGTCTCTTGCCCGTTGACCATCCTCAGGACACCCTCCCTCGCGAATATAGGGGCCTGGCAGCGCAAGGCGAGGGCCACGGCGTCCGACGTCCTCGCGTCGAAGCACAGCGGCGCTCCCCCACTCTCGCACACTATTGTCGATTTGAAGAAGCCGCCCTCCAGCTCGTCTATTATCACGCGGCTCACCTCGGCGCCGAGCGAGTGGAGCATCTTGGCCATCAGGTCGTGGGCCAGTGGGCGCGGCAGCCTCACGCCCTCCATGTACACGGCTATAGACTGAGCCTCGGTCAGCCCCACGGCCATCGCCAGCCGCCTGCGCCCCGTTATCTCTCGGAGCACAAGGTTATACGAGGTCGGCGTGCTGCCGTCTATTATGGCTGCCACGCGCAGCGCCACAAGCGAGTCGTCCCTTCTCATCGAACCTGTGTTTTGCGGCTTGAAGATAGCGTTTTTAGCCCGAAACCCAATCTCATATTTCACTTTTTCAATTTAATGCGCTAAATTCGCGCTCGTTAAGTCTGTACGGCTCTTCTTAAGCGTTGCCGGCTCGCCCAGCGGCTTCTCCCGCGGCTCCGCCTGGCATCCGCCTGCAGGCATCATCTTTTACATCTTACAACGTAAAATGTACGCAATCGTTGAAATTGCTGGTCAGCAATTCAAAGTTCAGAAGGACGCAACGCTCTTCGTCCACCATCTTCCCGAGAAGAACGAGGGCGACAGCGTCGAGTTCGACAAGGTTCTCCTCATCGACAATGATGGCCAGGTGACCATCGGCGCTCCCGCCATCTCCGGCGCTAAGGTGTCCGCCAAGGTACTCCAGCCTCTCGTCAAGGGCGACAAGGTCATCGTCTTCAAGAAGCGCCGCCGCAAGGGCTATCAGAAGAAGAACGGCCACCGTCAGCAGTTCACCCAGATTCAGATCGAGAACATCATCGGTTAATCCCTAACCCCTTAAAGTAATAACAGCATGGCACACAAAAAAGGTCAAGGTAGTTCTAAGAACGGCCGTGACAGCGAAAGCAAACGACTTGGCCTGAAGCTTTTCGGCGGTCAGGCTTGCAAGGCTGGCAACATCATCCTTCGCCAGCGTGGCACTAAGCATCACCCCGGCGAGAATGTCGGCATCGGCAAGGACCACACCATCTTCGCGCTCGTCGACGGAACCGTCAAGTTCGTCAAGAAGGCCGAGGGCCGTTCCTTCGTCTCCGTCATCCCCGCTCAGGCGGAGGCTGCTGAGTAAGCTCGCTCGGAGACTTAGAACATCTCAAATCATCAACTCCCGCACGCTGCCATCTCAGCTTCTTGAGACACGCAGGGGGCGGGAGTTCTCTTTTTGCTCAGCCCTACGGTAATGGCTGAGCGGAATGTATGTATCGTATTTTGCCAGGCGGGGCCGCATAACCGCGCGGCGGTCGAGCGGTTTCCCCCCCGCCATCAACACTTAAGATAATGCTTACCCTAAAGCTCATTCAAGAACAGAAGGATTTCGTCATTGAGCGTCTCAAGGTCAAGAACTTCGACGCGACGGCTATCGTCGACGAGATCATTGCGCTGGACAATCAGCGCAAGCAGCAGCAGACCGAGGCCGAGGCTATTCAGCAGCAGATGAACGCCATCTCCAAGTCCGTCGGACAGCTCATGAAGGAGGGCAAGAAGGCCGAGGCCGACGAGGCCAAGGCCGAGACCGCCAAGCTCAAGGAGCAGGTCAGGGACCTCGACCAGAAGCAGAAGGAGACCGGCGACGCCCTCTTGGCCAAACTCGTCCTGCTGCCCAACCTCCCAGCGCAGATCGTGCCGCCAGGCAAGACGGCCGCCGACAACCAGATCGTCTACTGCTCCGTCGACAAGGAGCCCGAGCTGCCCGAGGGCTCGCAACCCCACTGGGAGCTCATCAAGAAATACGACATCATAGACTTCGACCTCGGCACCAAGGTCACGGGGGCCGGCTTCCCGTTCTACAAGGGCAAGGGCGCAAAGCTCCAGCGCGCGCTCATATCATTCTTCCTCGACAACGCCATCGCCGCCGGATACCAGGAGGTGCAGCCTCCCCTCATGGTCAACGAGGCCTCCGGATTCGGCACGGGCCAGATTCCCGACAAGGAGGGGCAGATGTACCACGTCAACCTCGACAACTTCTACCTCATCCCGACGGCCGAAGTGCCTGTCACCAACATCTACCGCGACGTGATCCTCAAGAGCTCCGACTTCCCTGTCAAAAACTGCGCATACTCGCAGTGCTTCCGCCGCGAGGCCGGCTCTTGGGGCGCCGACGTCAGGGGCTTGAACAGGCTTCACCAGTTCGACAAGGTCGAGATCGTCCGCCTGTC
>CAKVCS010000025.1 GCA_934725785.1 uncultured Bacteroidales bacterium
GCCTTGGGGGGGGGGCGCTAAGCCTCTTCGCCGTTGTCGGGAGCGGCGTTTATCACCTTTCGCTCCTCCTCGAGGAGGCGGTCTATGTTCTCGAGATAGTCAAGGCTGTCGTCCAGGAAAAACGCGAGTTCGGGGATTATGCGCAGCTGCTTGCCGACTCGCTTGCCGAGGGCGAAACGCACCTTGACCTTGGCGTTGTTGATGTTGTCGAGAACCTCCTGCGCCTTGGCGTCGGGGAATATTGAGACGTAGAACTTGGCTACGGACATGTCCGAAGATACTCGGGCGTTGGTGACGGAGAGCATGGCCCCCGCGAGCATCTCCTTAAGCTCCCTTTGGAACATCTCAGCCGTCTCCTTCTGCAGGAGGCGTGATATTTTTTTCTGACGAGTGGACTCCATGATTGTTGTCTTTACGCGGAAGTCGCGGCCAGGCTCGGCCACGCCATCCGGAGTGCGAATATAGGCGTTATTTGTATCAAATAAAAACAGGTGGCATTATTCCACCGTGACGGACTTTGCCAGGTTCCTGGGCTGGTCGACGTTGCAGCCTCGCATGACGGCCACGTCGTAGCTGATGAGCTGCAGTGGGATGACGGCGACGAGCGGCAGCAGCGCCTCGTCGCACTCGGGTATCTCGATGACGTAGTCGGCCATGGCTGCTATCTCGGTGTCGCCGCGCGTGACGATGGCGATGACCTGCCCCTTGCGCGCCTTGACCTCCTGGATGTTATTGACGATCTTGTCATAGAACATATCGTGCGCGGCGAGGACGAAGACGGGCATGCAGTTGTCGATGAGCGCGATAGGCCCGTGCTTCATCTCGGCCGCCGGATACCCCTCGGCGTGGATGTACGAGATCTCCTTGAGCTTGAGCGCGCCCTCGAGCGCGACCGGGTAGAGGTATCCTCGGCCGAGGTAGATGGCGTTCTGCGCGAGCTGGTAGGCTCGGGAGACATCCCTGATGTGGGCCTCGTCGTTAAGTACGCGCGCTATGAGGTCCGGGACCCTGAGCAGGCTCTCAACGAGCTGCTCATAGCGCTCCTGCGAGAGGGCACCGCGCTTGCGCCCCAGGAGGAAGGCCATCATGGTGAGCACCGTTACCTGCGCGGTGAAAGCCTTGGTTGAGGCCACCCCTATCTCGGGCCCCGCGTGGGTGTATATTCCGGCGTCGGTGTCTCGGGCGATGGAGGAGCCGACGACGTTGCAGACGCCGAGGACGAGCGCCCCTTTCTGCTTGGCCATGCGTATGGCGGCGAGGGTGTCGGCGGTCTCGCCGCTCTGCGATATGGCTATTATGACGTCGTCGGGCGTTATTATCGGGTCTCGGTATCGGAACTCAGAGGCGTACTCGACCTCGACGTTGACGCGCGCGAACTGCTCGAAAAGATACTCGCCGACGAGCCCCGCGTGGTATGACGTGCCGCAGGCGACGATTATTATCCGCCTTGCCTCGACGAGCCTGGGCATTATGTCCGCGATGCCGCCAAGGTTTATCGTGCGGGTCTGCGGGTTCACCCTGCCCCTCATGGTGTCGGCCACAGAGCTCGGCTGCTCGTGGATCTCCTTGAGCATGTAATGGTCGTAGCCCCCCTTGTCTATGTCGTCGGCGGCGAAGTCGATATGCGATATGACGGGGTCGAGGTGGTCATCGGCAAGGTTGGAGACGTAATAGCCGTCTCGCGAGAGCGTTACGACCTGCTCGTCGTCGAGGTATATAATCCTGTCGGTGTGCTCGGCGATGGGCGTGGCATCCGAGGCGAGGAAGTACTCGCCGTCGCCAATGCCTACGGCGAGGGGGCTGCCCTTGCGGGCGCCGAAAAGCAGACCAGGCTCGTCGACGCATATTATGCCGAGCCCGTAGGCCCCTATGACCTTGCGCAGCGCGGCCTTGATGGCCTGCTCGGCGGAAATCCCCTGCTCGGCGTAGATGCTCTCGATGAGGTTGGCCAGCACCTCGGTGTCGGTCTGGCTCTTGAACTTGTAGCCCTTGTCCGCGAGGCGCGCCTTAATCTCGCGGTAGTTCTCGATTATGCCGTTATGGACGACCACGAAGCGCCCGTTCATGGAGACGTGGGGGTGCGCGTTGACGTCGTTGGGCTCGCCGTGCGTCGCCCAGCGCGTGTGGCCCACGCCCACAGTGCCGCCGATGGGCTGCGAGCGGACAAGGTTGAGCAGGTCGGCCACTTTACCCTTGCACTTGTTGACCCTCAGGGCGTTGCCCTCGTCGACGACGGCCACGCCCGCTGAGTCGTATCCGCGGTACTCGAGCCTTTGCAGACCCTTTATGATGATAGGCCATGCAGAGCGGCCACCGATATAACCTACAATTCCACACATACGAATAAGGAGATCGAAGATAAGGGGAAAGGCCCCACAGCGCGGCGGGGCGTAACGAGACGTAAAGGTACGAAGAAAAGGGGTAAAAAAAGGTAAAGGGGCATGGGCCTGGCGTATTTTTTTGAAAAGCTGCGAAGTGTTGCTAAATTTACGTGCCTAAGTGGGCGACAAACAACGAAAAAAGCGACAATGAAGCCAGAATACAAACGATACGTGACGGGCTTTTGGATCATCTACGGCGTATGCGCCGCGGGCGTGGTGGCGTTCTTCACCCTGCTCTCGGCGGGCGTCATAGGCCACATACCGAGCTTCGATGAACTGGAGAACCCGAAGAGCAGCATAGCCACGGAGGTCCTCTCGGCCGACGGGAAGCCCTTAGGCCGGTTCTACGTGGAGAACCGCAGCTTCGCCGACTATGACGACTTGTCGCCCTACCTCGTGAAAGCCCTCGTGGACACTGAGGACGAGAGGTTCTACAGCCACTCGGGGATAGACGTGCGCGGCCTGTTCCGCGTGCTGTTCAAGACGGTCTTGGGCGGGAGCTCGAGCTCGGGCGGCGGCAGCACCATAACGCAGCAGCTGGCCAAGATGCTCTACCACGCCCCGGCGAGAGGCATGGGCGAGAGGCTGGTGCAGAAGCTGAACGAGTGGGTCATAGCCGTGAAGCTGGAGCGCGCCTACACTAAGGAGGAGATCATAGCCATGTATTTCAACAAGGCCGGCTACATATATGACGCCTACGGGATCGAGAGCGCCGCCTACACCTTCTTCGGGTGCAAGGCCAAGGACCTGAAGGTCGAGGAGGCCGCCGTGCTGGTCGGCATGCTTAAGAACCCCGCCCTGTACAACCCCATCCGCCGGCCCGAGAAGACCCGGGCGAGGCGCAACACCGTGCTGGGCCAGATGCTCAAGCAGCGCGACCTCTCGAACATCCAGTGCGACTCGCTCAAGTCCCTGCCTCTGAACTTGAGCAAGTTCCACCGCGAGGACCATAAAGACGGCATCGCCCCATATTTCCGCGAGTTTTTGCGCATACAGCTGAAGGCGCACAGGCCCGAGCGGCGCAACTACGCCTCTTGGCAGCAGCAGGACTTCATAGACGACAGCATCCAGTGGGTGAACAACCCGCTGTACGGCTGGATAGACAAAAACCCCAAGGCCGATGGCGGTCTTTACGACATTTACCGCGACGGCCTCAAGATATACACCACCCTCGACAGCCGCATGCAGGCGTATGCGGAGGAGGCCGTGACGGAACACGTGGGGCACAACCTGCAACCACTGTTCTTCAAAGGCAAGCAGGGGGCGAAGTTCGCACCCTACAGCAACGACATAACCCAGGAGCAGTTCGACGCCATGGTGCGTAAGAGCCTGCGCGACACGGAGAGGTGGCAGGACCTGAAGAGCCAGGGCAAGAGCGAGGAGGAGATAATGAAAGTGATGCGCGAGAAAGTTGAGACCCGCGTCTTCGACTGGGACTCCAAGGGGCTTGAACACGACACGGTCATGAGCCCCTACGACTCGGTCATCTACCACAAGCACTTCCTCCGCTGCTCCTTCATGGCCATGGACCCGCACACGGGACACGTGAAGGCGTACGTCGGCGGCCCGAACTTCAGGTACTTCCAGTACGACATGGCCACCAAGGGCCGCAGGCAGGTGGGATCAACCATCAAGCCGTTCGTCTACGCCACCATATTCCGCGACGGGCACACGCCGTGCGACCTCGTGCCGAACTCGCCGCAGACGTTCACCGTGCCGGCCGAGGGCGGCACGACAACCACATGGACCCCACGCAACGCCGGCAACGACAGGCTGGGCGAGATGGTGAGCCTGAAGTGGGGACTGGCGAACTCCAACAACAACGTGACCGGCTGGGCCATGAAACAGACGTCGCCCCAGCAGGTGACGAACCTGATCCACGCACTGGGCGTGGAGAGCCCCATAGACCCGGTCCCGAGCCTCTTCCTCGGCACGAGCGACATTAAACTCTCCGAGATGGTGGGCGCGTATGGCACCTTCGTGAACAAAGGCGTGCACGTGGACCCACTCTACGTCACCGAGATACGAGACAAATATGGCAACGTGATATCGCGCTTCGGCAAGAGGGAGCGCGAAGTGATAGACGAGCAGACGGCCTTCATGATGGTGTCCCTGCTGGAGGGCGTCGTGAACCAGGGCACTGCCAGGAGGCTGCGCGGCCCCAAGTACAGGCTGACATGCCAGATGGGCGGCAAGACCGGCACCACCCAGAACCAGAGCGACGGCTGGTTCATGGCCGTGATGCCCAACCTCGTGGCAGGCGTATGGGTGGGCGGCGAAGAGCGCGGCATCCACTTCAACAGCATGAGCATAGGCCAGGCGTCGAACATGGCAATCCCCGTCTTCGGCTCCTTCATACTGAAGGTTTATGACGACATGGGCATAACGACCGTAACGCCGGAGGACAGGTTTGAGCAGCCCAAGTACATAAACTTCTCGCTCGACTGCGCCGACAAGGGCGTCAACGCCGACGGGAGCGGCGGGAACGCTCAGCCCGACGGCGAGGAGATATACGGCGGCGACTGCGAGGAGAGCAACATATTCAACTTTTAGCCGCGCGCCACAAACAACAAAAAGACACGATCGATGGGCGAGGATAAGCATAGGCCCGAGACGGCATTGGCGAGCCTCAAGTCATGGAAGATAGTGCTGCCGATAGCCATAGGGCTCGGCGCCACGGCGTACTTGTTCGGCAGGGAGTACAGGCCCGGGCTGTTCAGCGCGTTCGACCTGGGGCCGATGTCCGCGCTGTTCTTCGCGGTGGCCGTCCTGTTCATGATGGGGCGCGACATCGGCTACATGGCAAGGATTAGGATACTGAGCGACGGCGAGCTCGGTTGGCTCGCCTCGTTCCGCATCATCATGCTGTGGGAGTTCTCGTCGGCCGTGACCCCATCGGCCGTCGGTGGCACGAGCGTGGCCCTCTTCTTCGTGAACCGCGAGGGCATATCGGCCGGCAGGTCGACGGGCATAGTGATGATAACGTCATTCCTTGACGAGCTCTACTTCGCCATATTCTTCCCCCTGCTGATATGGCTGATAGGCTACGCCAACATATTCGGGCTTCAGGACAGCATGGCGCGGACGCTCGCCGGCGTGGCGTGGACGGGCTACGGGATCAAACTGGCCTACATCCTGGTCCTGAGCTACGGCCTCTTCGTGAACCCGCTGGGGCTCAAGAGGCTGCTGCTGCTCATCTTCAGGCTCCCTGTCCTGAGGCGGTGGCGCGGCAAGATAGACGGGGTGGGCGACGACATTGTCTCGACCGCCACCTATTTCCGCCATTGGCCGGCCCGGAAGTGGCTTGAGGCCTTCCTGTCCACAGCCTTGAGCTGGACGAGCCGCTACTGGGTGGTCAACGCCCTCATATTGGCATTCTTCGGCATGGGACATCTGAGCTGGGGCGACCATCTGGCCGTCTTCGGCAAGCAGCTGACCATGTGGATCATGATGCTCGTGAGCCCAACACCGGGCGGCTCGGGCTTCGCGGAATACGTCTTCCAGGAGTTCCTGTCGGACTACATACCCGTTGGCGCTATAGCCCTCGCTTTCTGCTGGAGGCTGATAAGCTACTACCCTTACCTCGTCATGGGCGTCATACTCCTGCCCCGCTGGGTGAACGGCTACTTCAAGCGAAGCGGCTCGGCCGGCGGGTCGCCCGAGAGCGCGCAAGGGAAAGAGGAGGAGGCTCCGCGATGAGAAAGGCACGTCTCCTGCTGTTGCCCGTAGCCGTCCTCTACTGGCTGGGCACCTCGCTGCGCAACCTGGCGTATGACGCCGGCCTGCTGCGCCAGCGCACGTTTGGCGTGCCGGTCATATGCGTCGGCAACATAACAGTCGGCGGCACAGGCAAGACGCCACTGACGGAGCGCCTCATCCGCCTGCTGTCGCAAGGGGGGAGGCGCGTGGCGGTGGTCAGCCGCGGGTATAAGCGCAAGAGCAAGGGCCTCGTGGTGGCGGGCGACGACGCCACCGCCGCCACGATGGGCGACGAGCCGTGCCAGATGAAGCGCAAATTTCCCGGCGCGGACGTGATCGTCGACTCGGACAGGGCCGCCGCCATAGACGCCGCCATAAGCCGCGGGGCGCAAGTGGTGATAATGGACGACGGCATGCAGCACAGGAGCGTCAAGCCTCACGGCCTCATACTGGTGGTCGATTACGCCCGCCCCATGTGGGAAGACCTCCCACTGCCTGCCGGCAACCTGCGCGAGGACCGCACGGCACGGCTGCGCGCCGACATCATAGTCGTGAACAAATGCCCAGCGGGGATGACTAAGGCTCAAGCCGAGGCCTTCATGTCACACATGAGCCTGAACGACGGCCAAAAGGTCTTCTTCTGCGCGATAGATTACGGCGCTATGACACGGCGCGACGGGAGCGAGGTGAGCGACGACGAGGCGGCCATGCGCGCCGGGGTCGCCGTGGCGGGCATCGGGCGGCCAGAGCCTTTCTTCAACGAGGTGGCCGACAGGCTGGCCGACGGGCGCATGCGCCGCATGACATACCCTGACCACCACGCGTACACCAGCGGCGACACGGACGACATCCGCAGCGGGCTGGAAGCGGCTGGGGCGGAAAGCGTCCTCGTCTGCACAGAGAAAGACTCCATGAGGCTGCCCGACATAGACGGCCACGAGACTTGGATATTGCCAATAAGGCTGAAAGCCCTCTTCGGCCAGGACGACGAGATGGACAGGGCGATGCGGCACATGGCCGCCGCCGGCAAGTGAATAACGCTTAAAAGAACACGAACATGATATTAGACGAGATTAGAGAGGCGGCCGCATACCTGCAGAGCCGCGTGATAGACGGCACGAAGGTCGGCATCATACTCGGGACCGGGCTTGGCGGACTGGTCAACGAGATTGAGATTGTCGACAGCATAGACTATCATGACATCCCCCACTTCCCCGTCTCGACCGTGCAGGGCCATTCCGGCCGCCTGATAGTCGGGCGCATAGGCGGAGTGCCCGTCATCGCCATGCAAGGGCGCTTCCACTACTACGAGGGCTACACGATGCAGCAGGTGACCTTCCCCGCCCGCGTGATGAAGCTCATCGGCATCAAGACGCTTTTCGTCAGCAACGCCTCGGGCGGCCTCAACCCGGGCTTCAAGGTGGGCGACGTGATGGTGATAACCGACCATATAAACATGTTCGGCACGAACCCTCTCATAGGCCCCAACATGGACGAGTTCGGCCCCCGCTTCCCAGACATGAGCGAGACATATAGCAAACGCCTGATAAAAGAGGCGCTGAGGATAGGCGACGCCGAGGGCCTTAACCTCAAGACTGGCACATACGTCGGCACCACGGGCCCCACATTCGAGACCCCGGCCGAGTATAAGATGTTCCGCACCCTGGGCGGCGACGCCGTGGGCATGAGCACCGTGCCTGAGGTCATCGTGGCCCACCACTCGGGCATCGAGGTGTTCGGCGTGTCGATTATAACAGACTCGGGCGTGCCGGGCGAGATTGTCGAGGTGAGCCATGAGGAGGTGCAGAAAGTGGCCGCTGCCGCCGAGCCGCGCATGACGCGCGTGATAAAATGCCTGGTGCCGACAGCTTAGAAGACGACAGTGGAGATGGAGCCCATGACGCCTGACGAACAGCTGCGCCTGCTCGTCAGGCTTTGCGCTATGGAGCGCGACGGGAAGCCCCTGCCGGACCTCGGCAAGGACAGCGTCAGAGCCTTGGCGGACGCGGCCGGGCGCGAGGGCGTGTCGGGGTGGCTGACCCACAGGCTCACCGAGAGCTACGGTGACTGGAAGTCGGGAGCCGAACTGCGACTCGAGATGCGCCAAGCCGCTCTGAGCACCGTCTGCCACAACGCCCACGTGATAGGCGTGGCGAAAGACGTGACCGAAAAACTGCGGGGCATAGAGACCGTGCTTCTGAAAGGCGCGGCCTTGATAGACAGCCCTTTCTACAGTGACATAAGCCACCGGCTGGCCGGCGACATCGACATATGGGTCGACCCTGCCAAGATTTTCCAGGCGCGTGACATCCTGATAGAGCATGGGGCGGAAGCCTGCAAATATGACGGTCCACAAGTGGACAAGACCGACGCCCACCTGCCGCAGATGCGGTATGAGGGCCTCACCATCGAGCTGCACGGCCGCCTCTTCAATGCGGACTTGGGCTGGGACCTGCCCAAACAACCCGGCGCATACGCAATGGAGTGGCATGGCAGGCGGATGTTGCGCCCCGACGCCATGACGCACCATCTGGTGATGCACGCATACAAGCACTATGTCAAGGAAAAAGTAAGACTGCGGTGGATTGTCGACTTGGCCGTAATGATATCGGCGGGGAAGGACGCGGGCGCGCTGACGGCCCTTTGCGAAGCCTCCACGCCCGACTCCGGGAAAGCGCTCAGGTGGGCCATGGGCGTGACCCTGCCACTGCTGCCCGTGGCTAAGGCTAAGGAGGTGAAAGAGATGGGGTACGCACCCTTGGACTTCGCCACCAACAAGTCAAAGGGCATGTCCATAGTCAAGGCCAAACGGAGCGCCATCGTCAGAATTATACGCAAAGCCGGCAACGCCGTGGCGCGAGCTGAAGGCTTAAGATGTAAAGCCTCCGCCGCGATGGCCGCGGTAAGGTACGAGCTGCGCCGGACAAGGCTCAGATATCCCGGCGACAGCCTCGCCACCGGCATCATAAAGCGCATATTCATCCGAAAGTGACCAAAAGAAAGATAAACACGGAGATGCAAAACCCAACACTGAAAAAGATGGCCGGCCTGTGGCCGCACGTCCTCATACTCGCGCTCTTCGCCCTGCTGAGCGCCGTGTACTTCTCGCCCGTCTTGCAAGGCAAAGACATCCAGCAGATGGACTACACGCACGTGATAGGCGCGGACCACGAGCTGGTGGAGTACGAGAAGGCCACCGGCGAGCGGGCTCAATGGACCGACGCCATGTTCGGCGGGATGCCCGCCTACCAGATACGCGCGGACAACAGCCACAACATATTCACCCACCTCAGCCGCTACGTGCGGCTCGGCATGCCCTACCGCACCATAGGCATAATGTTCCTGTACCTTGCCGGCTTCTACATAATGATGCTGAGCCTTGGCGCGGGGCGCAAGGTGTCGGCCATAGGCGCGGTGGCGTTCGCCCTCGGGTCATACAACATCATAATAATAGCCGTGGGCCACATCACTAAGTGCTACGCCATAGCCATGATGCCGCTCGTGATAGGCGGCGTGATAATGACGTACCGCGGCAAGTGGCTGGCTGGCGGCATATTCACCATGGTGTCGCTTGGCCTTGAGCTGGCGTTCAACCACATACAGATAACCTACTATCTGGGCATAGCGCTGCTGCTTCTGGTGGCGGGCGAGCTCATTGCGGCCATACGGGGCAAGAGGCTGCGCCAGTTCGGCATAGGCACCGGCGTCTTGGCCGCGGCGGCCCTGCTCTCAGTGCTGCCGAGCGCCACCAACCTGTGGACGACCTACGAGTATGGCGCGTACTCAATACGCGGGGCGAGCGAGCTGAAGGCGGCGGACGGCGAGAAACAGTCGTCGGGTCTTGACAAAGACTACGCCCTGAGCTGGAGCTATGGCAAGAAAGAGACCCCCACCCTTCTGATTCCCGACATAGTGGGAGGCGCGAGCGAGCCTATAGGCGACGCGGTGGGCAAGGTGAAAGGCATCCGCGACCCGCAGATACTCGACGCCATATCGCGCCAGAGCAGCTACTGGGGCGGGCGGGGGTTCACGAGCGGCCCCGTGTACGTCGGCGCGATAATATGCTTCCTCTTCTTCCTGGGCTGCTTCTACTACCAGGGCCGGCTCAAATGGTGGCTCATAGCGGCCACGGCACTCTCCGTGATGCTGGCATGGGGCAAGAACTTCCCCCTGCTGACCGACCCGATGTTCGACTACTTCCCGCTCTACAACAAGTTCCGCACCGTCGAGATGGCCCTCGTAATAGCCACGGTGACCATACCCATGCTGGGCATGCTGGGGCTCAAAGCCCTGTGCGACCACCCGGAGGACGTAAAATACCACCCGGGCAAATTCTTCGGGGCCATGGGCCTGACGGCCGGCGTAGCCCTCGTGCTGGCCGCATTCCCCACACTCTTCTATGACTTCATAACTCCCGAGGAGAGCTCATCCCTGTCAGGCCTCAAGGCTCAGAACCCGGCGTACGGCATTCTGGAGCAGGGCCTGATAGACGCCAGGATTGGCATAATGCGCGCCGACGCCGTGCGCTCGGCCGTGCTGATAATCCTGGCCTCGGGCGCGCTGTGGTTCTTCTCGGTCCGGAAGATAAACTCGAGGATAATGCTCGCCACGGTCGGCCTGCTCACATTGATCGACCTCTGGGGCGTCGACCGCCGCTACCTCTCGGCCGACATGTTCAAGAGCAAGAGCGAGACGGGTAAGGCGTTCGCCATGCAGACGGCGGACAAGGCTATATTGGCCGACAAGGCCCCGCACCGCGTCATGGCGCTATACTGCAACCCGTTCAACGAGGTCTACACCTCATATTTCCACCACTCGATAGGCGGGTACCACGGCGCCAAGCTGCGCAGATACCAAGACATGATAGACCGCTACCTGGCCCCCGACTGGCAGCGGATAACGGCCGCCATGCAGAAGCAGGACTACGCCGGCATAGACGCCGCCCTGAGGGAGTCCAACGCGCTGGCGATGCTCAACTGCCGATACCTCATATACAACCCCCAGCAGCAGCCCCTGGTGAACAACTACTCCCAGCCCGAGGCCTGGTACGTCGCCTCGGCCCGGGAGTGCTCCACCCCCGATGAGGCCATAGACCTTGTAGGGCGGATTGACGTGAGCCGCGAGTGCGTCATCGAGGGCTCGGCCGGCGGGACGTTCGAGACGGACAGCGCCGCATGGGTGAGGCAG
>CAKVCS010000026.1 GCA_934725785.1 uncultured Bacteroidales bacterium
GGGGTGGTGGCGGGGGGTGGGGGCCGGTGGCGCTGGGTGTCAGGGGGTTGGGTGTGGTTGTTAAAGGGTGTTAAAGAGGAGAAATTTAGGGAGGTGGCAGTATGATGACAGCTGATTTACGGATGAAAAGATCACGGGCGGCCTGCACAAAATTGCGCAAGCCGCCCGTGACCGCTGGCTTTAATGGGCT
Source organism: uncultured Bacteroidales bacterium (assembly GCA_934725785.1). Taxonomy (GTDB): domain Bacteria; phylum Bacteroidota; class Bacteroidia; order Bacteroidales; family Marinilabiliaceae; genus W3P20-009. The sequence continues at coordinate 191 of CAKVCS010000026.1, forward strand.
GACGTTATGCCTTAACGTTGCCAACCTTTATGAGGTACTCGGCTATCTGTACGGCATTGAGCGCCGCACCCTTGCGGATTTGGTCGCCAGTGAGCCAAAGCGTGATGCCGTTGTCGTCGGCAAGATCCTTACGGACGCGGCCGACGTAGACGTCGTCCTTGCCCGCACTCTCGAGGGGCATGGGGTAGACGTAGTTCTGAGGGTCGTCGACAAGCGTGACGCCTGGCGCAGACATGAGGGCCTCGCGTACCTGTGCGACGGTGAGTGGCTTCTCAGTCTCGACCCATACGCTCTCAGAGTGGCTGCGGAGGCTTGAGACTCGGACGCAAGTGGCCGATGTGCGCACATCGGAGTGCATGATCTTGCGGGTCTCGTTATACATTTTCATCTCCTCCTTGGTGTAGTCGTTCTCGGTCATCTTGTCGATCTGCGGGATGACATTGTAGGCGAGCTGATGGGGGAACTTGCTGATGGTCTTAGCCTCACCCGTCTCGACGAGCTCCTTGTACTGCTGCTGGAGCTCGGCCATGGCGGCAGCGCCTGCGCCAGACGCTGACTGGTAGCTGGAGATGTGAATCTTCTTGATGTGAGAGAGCTGCTCGATAGGCTGGAGCACGACAACCATCATAATGGTGGTGCAGTTGGGGTTGGCAATGATACCGCGTGGGCGGTTGAGGGCGTCGGCTGCGTTGCACTCGGGGACCACGAGTGGGACATCATCGTCCATTCGGAAGGCGCTGGAGTTGTCTATCATTACGGCGCCGAACTTTGTGATGTCCTCAGCGAACTCCTTGGAGACGCCTGCGCCTGCCGACGTGAGCGCGATATCGACACCCTTGAAATCGTCGCCATGCTTGAGCTCCTTGACCACGAGCTCCTTGCCGCGGAATGTGTATTTGCGCCCGGCGCTGCGCTCTGAGCCGAAGAGGACAAGCTCGTCAAGGGGGAAATTCCTTTGCTCGAGGATACGGAGGAACTCCTGACCAACAGCGCCGCTGGCGCCGACAATAGCTACTTTCATTGTAGAAGCTGAGAAGTTAGAGACACACCCGAGTCCCAAAAACCTGGGCGAACGCCATTGGTAATCGGAGACGCTATCAATGTGCCTGTTTTTTTGATTATAGATAAAAAAGAAACGCTTTACGAACATGACGCCGCGTAGACGCTGGCCTTCATCAACCCTCACGGAGAGACGTCATGGGGCAAAATTATGAAAAACTGACGAGTTGGTATAATAGAAGTATGCATATTTGTTATTTTTTTAGCCCGTTTGTGCAATTAAGGCGAAGCTGCGCACGGATAGAAAAAAGGCCTTGGCGTTTGCCCGAAAAGAGGCGGCATGATGCCTTGGCTCTTCAAAAACACCGGTCGACAGATGCGACCAACACAAAAACATTAATTTATCACCACCATTCGCTACATGATTATAGCAGCAATAGCACATGAAATAACTATAGGCCACACTAAACGCGAATGGGGAGCAAGAGGAGTAACCTGGGCAGAAACCTGGGGGGACAGAATCCAGCTCGGCGACAGTGATTGGCAAGCAGGCACGTAAAGCTATTGAACAAGGCAGGCTATCACAAGCGAATAATAATGCAAAAATAAGCACAAGATAGCATTCGCACCCAAAAGCCATCACATCGGACAAAGGCAACGAGGTTCAAACGATATCGGCAAGCCGCAAAGCCACCACAGGGCGACCCTACGAAACAGCGGGGCAAACAGGCCCGCCTCGAACACCCCGTTGCCGACAGACTTTGCCAAAGAATGGCTATCTTTGACACTGTCAAGAAAATTACACAAGTTCATCCGCACGATGAAAGTAGTACACATAAACAAGGGGGACGCTGGCGGCGGAGCCTCGGTTGCCGTGAGCCGGATACACGCAGCCCTGCAGAAAGCCGGAGTAGAATCGTCGGTACTGGTTGAGCAGAAGCGTACGTCGACCCCTGGCGTAGTTACCACGAGCGGTACGGCCATAGAGCGAATGAGAGACATGGCCAACTTCATAGCGGAGCGTCTGCGCATACTGCCGCACGAGCGCCACTCCTCGATGCGCTACAACTTCTCGATAGCTAGCGACGGGCGGGACGTATCGACGCTGCCGATAGTCCGCGACGCGGACATAATAAACCTTCACTGGGTGAACCAGGGGTACCTGTCGATGAAGAGCCTCCAGAGCCTTGCCTCCCTTGGCAAGCCCATAGTGTGGACTCTTCACGACATGTGGCCATTCACGGGCGGATGCCACTACGCCGGCACGTGCCTCGAGTTTAACGAGCACTGCGGCTATTGCCCGTTCCTGCGCGACAGGGGAGGCAACGACCTATCCGCCACCCTGTTCAAGAGCAAGCGCCAGACGTATGACAAGATGAACCTCACGGTGGTGTCATGCTCGCAGTGGCTCAACACGCAGGCCAGCAGCTCGTCGCTGTTCCACAAACGGCCGACGGTGGCGATACCGAACCCCATTGACACGGGCGTGTTCCGCCCACTGGACAAGAAAGAGTGCCGACGGCGGCTCGGGCTTCCCGAGGACAAGAAGCTGCTGCTGTTTGGCGCGGCCAAAGTGGGTGACATCCGCAAGGGATACCGCTACCTGGTAGAGGCGCTCCGGATAATAAGCAACAGCTTTCCATCGGTGGCCAGCCACATAGAGCTGGTGGTTTTCGGCAAATCGGACAAGGAGAGCGCCGAGATTGACTCGGACTTCAAGGTGCACGCCATGGACTTCGTGAGCGACACGGAGACCCTGGTGAGCCTATATAACGCCGCGGACGCGTTCGTCCTGCCGTCTCTTCAGGACAACCTGCCGAACACGGTCGTGGAGAGCCTGACATGCGGCACGCCGGTGGTAGGGTTCCGCATAGGCGGCGTGCCGGAGATGGTGGAGCACGGCAAGACGGGCTACCTGGCCGAGCCCAAGAACTCGCTGAGCCTGGCTAACGGAATATACGCCACAATGTTCTTCGACGCAGAGAGGCAGCGCGGCGAGGTGGTGGAGCACGCCCGCAGACTGTTCGGGGAAGAGATTGTGGCAAGTCAGTACATAAAGGTATACGAGCAGGCGCTGCGCGGGAATGGCAAAAAATAGCACAGGTCCGATAGTGACCATCATAACCATAACATATAACGCCGCCGAGACACTGGAGCGTACGATAGCCTCGGTGGAGGCGCAGGACTACGGCAACATAGAGTACGTGATAGTTGACGGGGGTTCGACGGACGGCACAATGCAAATTGTGGGACGGCACTCGCAGCGCGTGAACAAATGCATATCGGAACCCGATGACGGACTATATTACGCTATGAACAAGGGGCTTAAGGCGGCCACGGGCGAATACGTGTGGTTCCTCAACTCGGGCGATGAGCTGAACGGGCCGGGGACTGTAAGCCTCGTGGCAAGCCTGTCCGATGGCGCGGACATAATATACGGCGACACGGTCATAACGGCTATGGACGGCCACGTGATAGGCGGCCGGAGGCTGACGCCGCCCGAGAGGCTGACGCGCGAAAGCTTCCGGAACGGCATGCTGGTGTGCCACCAGGCGTTCGTCGCCCGCCGCTCGATATGCCCGCCATATGACACGCGGTACAGGTACTCGGCGGACTACGACTGGTGCCTGCGCATAGTGGAGAAGAGCCGCAAGGCCGTGAACGCGCGGGCCTCACTCGTGCGATTCCTTGACGGCGGGGTGACGAAGAGCCACATAGCCGAGGGCCTGCGCGAGCGATTCGACATAATGCGCCGCCACTATGGCACAGCCCGTACCATAGCCCGCCACATACCAATCGGGGCCAAGTTCCTATGGTTCTGGATAACAAGGGGCAGATTTTGAAAAAGACAATGACGGGCATAAGGAAAGCCGCCCTCGCAGTAGCCGACTTCGTAAGGCAGAAGGTCGACTTGGCAAAGCGCCGATGGGAGGCCACCGTGGCGATCATAGTAGGCGTGGCGTCGATAACCGCCATAGCCGCCCTCTCTGACAAGGTCGTGAGCGACGTGCACCAAGAGGGGCGCGCGTTCGCCAACATATTCAAGGAGACGACCAACATGGTGAGCAACCTGGAAGACGTCAGCGCGCTGCTTGACATCGTGAAGGAGATACAGAGGCAGAACGAGTTCGTCCCTGTGGTGCTGACAGACCAGGCGACGGGCGAGATAGTAGACAGCCGCAACCTAATACCAGGCGTGGCGGACAGCACCATGACCACCGAGGAGCAGCGGCGCGCGTTCGACGCGATACGCCCTTCGTGCGACTCGCTGGTATTCAGCGACGTGGCCCAGGTGCTATACTATGGCGAGTCGAACATAGTGAAGAGCGCTATGCGCATCCGCGTGATAGAGGCGGCCATGATAGCTGTCTGCGGACTATCTATATTCTTCATCCTGACCAGCGCACGCCGCCGCGAGAGGGACACCCTGTGGGAGGGCCTGGCCAAAGAGACCGCCCACCAGATAGGCTCCCCCCTGCAGGGGCTGACGGGTTGGCGCGACCTGCTGCTGGAGGGCTTCGACCCCAAGATGGCCGCGGAGCGGATGACCGCGGACATAGAGCGACTGACAGAGGTGAGCGAGCTGTATGAGAAGATAGGCAACAGCCCGACGCTGGAAGACAGCCCGCTGAACGCCGACTTGGCTAAAGTGGTGGCATACATGCAGAAACGCACAGGGCGAAGCATAGACGTGACTCTCGAGACACCCAACGGGCCAGTGAGCGCGCCCCACAACCCGACCTTGATCCGATGGGCGGTGGAGAACATATGCAAAAACGCGGCCGACGCCATGGACAAGCCCGAGGGGCGCATAACGGTGACCCTGCGCGACGGAGGGGACAAGGCGGTAATAGACATTGCGGACACCGGCAAGGGAATGGACAGCGTGACGCGGTCGCGCGTGTTCGAGACGGGCTTCAGCACAAAGAAGGCTGGCCTGAACGGCCGACGCGGCTGGGGCGTGGGGCTGGCCCTCGTGAGCCGGATAGTGAATGAATACCACAAAGGCAAAGTCTACGTCGCCAAGACTCAAGTGGGCGAGGGCACGACATTCAGAATAGAGCTAAAAAAACAAACCAAAGCACAGACAACATCACAAAGATGAGCCACATAGAAATAGACAGGCCTGAGCCACGGTATGAGAACCAGCGGCTGCGCGGCGAGACGACATTGAGGATAGCCGAGGGAGAGAACGCCGTCATAATAGGCCCCAACGGCGCGGGGAAGTCACTGCTCGCCACATACATAAGTGGCGGCGTGAGCCTGAAGAGCGGCCGCGTGTCCGTCCTTCGCCCCGACGGGAGCGAAGTGCCCCGGATGGGGATAGCCTCGCTGTCGTTCCGCGACATATATCGCCTCGGCGGCGCCTCCCAAGACAACTATTACCAAAAGCGCTGGCAGGCGACCGAGAACGAAGAGAGCCCCCTGGTGGGCGACGCCCTCGGCCGCGGCCGGGTGAAGCTCCACGGCGCGCTGCTTGACGCCATAGGAGTGACCCCGCTGCTGGAGAAGCGCGTCATATTCCTCTCGAGCGGCGAGCTGCGCAAGCTGATGATAGCCCGCAGCCTGATGTCCGAGCCCGAGCTGCTGATAGTGGACAACCCCTACATAGGCCTCGACGCGGGCAGCCGCGACACGATAAACTGCGTCTTGCGCGACGTGGCGGGCAAGCTTGGCATAAAAGTGCTGTTGCTGATATGCCACCCCAAAGATATGCCGGAGTGGGTGGACAAGGTGATATGCGTGAGAGACGGCGGAGTTGAGAGCGTCACCACGCGCGAGGCCTTCTTGGGCGACACGGCGCTGAGAGGCAGGCTATTCGCCGAAGAGGGGGAGACGGCGGCGAGCCTGCCCCCCCTGCCCCACTCCATGCGCGCGGAGGATGACGGCGACTATGCCGACGCCATAGTGATGAGCAGGGTGAAAGTGGAGTACCCTCCGGTGACAATATTGCGCGACGTGGACTGGACGGTCCGCCGCGGCGAGAAGTGGGCTTTGCTGGGCAAAAACGGGTGCGGCAAGAGCACCCTGCTGAGCCTGGTGTGCGGCGACAACCCTCAGGGGTACGCCAACGACATAACCCTCTTCGGCCGCCGGCGCGGCACGGGCGAGAGCATATGGGACATAAAGAGCCACATAGGCTACATATCTCCGGATATGCACACATTCTACCAGGTGGACATACCGTGCGTCGACGTGGTGGCTTCGGGCTTCTTCGACACCGTAGGCCTGTACAGGAGGCCGAGCGACCCGCAGCGCGCCCTGGCAATGGAGTGGATGAAGGCGTTCCACTGCGAAGGCCTGGCCGGCCGGTCATTCCTCAAGACGTCGTATGGCGAGCAGAGGATAGTGATGCTGACGCGCGTATTCGTAAAACGCCCAAGCCTCGTGATCCTCGACGAGCCGCTGCACGGCCTGGACGCGGGCAAGAAAAACCTTGCCAAGCTGCTGATAGAGAGCTACTGCGACGACCCGAAAGTGACGCTGATATACGTGACACACTACGAGGAGGAGATACCGGACGTGGTGACGCAGCGCAAGACGCTGGTGAAGGTAAAGAATTAGCATGCCATGATATACGTCAACATAATAATAATAAACATAATAGCCTTGGTGGGCCTGAGCTACTTCTGGAGTTTCTGGACTCACAAGGTTTTTAAGCCATGGGGCTGGCTGGAGCTTAAGAAGCGCGGCCTGGTGATGGCAGACGTGGCCCGTCGGGAGCGCACATATAAGGACCGCGTGCGCTACTACGCGTACTTCTTCAGCATGGAGCAGGTTGAGCGCACGGAGACGTCTGGCAGCTTCGTGATGGCCGGCCTGGAGGACGCGGACCTTATAGGCCTGCTGCGCAGCCAGTGCCCCGAGCGCGAGATGTGGGCCATAGGCCCGATGGAGGCCACCGAGGTGAGCCTGCTGCACGAGAACTGCCAAGGGGAGGTGAGCAACGATCCTGTGAGCGTGGACTTCGTGGAGGAGGCCGAGGTGCGCCGCCTGATGCCAGAGGGGGAGAGAAACCACGTGCTGAAAGGTCGGGTCGCGGAGCAGGTGGAGCGCGTGACGGGTCCGGTGGCCCTGGCGGCGATAGACTGCGTGGAGTACGACGGCGTGATGGCGTCGCTTCGCCACCTGCGCCCACTGATGAGCGAGGGCGGCATAATGATAGTTCACAGCTACAACCACACGTGGGATGGCGTGAGGCGCGCGGTGGACGAGTTCTGCTCTTGGTCCGGCGACGGCATAGTGCCCTTGCCGGACATGTACGGGTCCGTCGCGATAGCTGTAGGCAGGTAAGGGGACGGCCGCCAGAAAAACATCTGACGCCGTCGGCATGTTTTGCGGGGTGCGGCTTTAGAAGCCTATGGGCCTGCGGGGCGCCGCCGGAGGGATGGCAACGCGGGCTTCAAGGCTTGCCCGAATACGCTCATATTTCCTCAGCTCATCGGGGCTTAGCGAGGGACGTGTGGCGGAAATTGCGGATTTGAGAATATCCATAGTTATCTTGCTGCGTTGACGCAAGGCGGCCCGTGCGGCATCATTGACAATCAGCTGGATGTCCGCAGATACATAGTTCTGCGTGAGTGCAGCCATCTCGCCGTAGTCCAACCCGAAATCGTAAGGACGTTTCTCGAGGAAAAATTTGAACAACGCCATCCGTGCTTCCATGTCCGGCACCCCGACATAGTATTTCTTGTCGAGACGCCCGGCCCTCAGGATGGCAGGGTCGATCTTGTTGGGATAGTTGGTGGCTCCTATTACAAAAATGCCCTTCTCGCCCGTCCTGTCCATTTGTGCGAGCATCTCGTTGACGGCACTTTTATACATCTCGTGGACATCGACGCCATCCCTGTCCGGGACAAGCTCATTAATCTCGTCAATGAAAATGACCGTCGGGGCTTTCTGCTCAGCCTCCTTGAACATCTTGGCGATGTTCTCTTGCGTGGCATTGACGTAACGACTCTTGAGCGAAGCCGGGGTGATGCAGACAAAGTTGAACCCGACCTCCTCGGCGAAGTGCTTGGCGAAAAAAGTCTTGCCACAACCCGGCGGGCCGTATAGCAGCATCCCATTTGGGATGCTCACACCGTAACGACGGTACTCGGCGGGATTGTGAAGCGGATCTATGACCTGCTCAGTCAACAGCCTCTTAAGCTCGTCCATGCCAGCGATGGCGGCAAAGCCCTGTCCGGGCAACTTAGCTCGCGGCGGCGCGGCGGCGCAATCGGCCTGCGGGGAAGACATAGACCTCCGCCTCTCGGACCGGCAGGGCACATCCACGCCCCCGTCAATCGCGAGAATGAACTCCTCGGCCGTCTGAAAGCGCTCATGAACGTCATTGCTCAACGCCTTGGCGATTACATCAAGAAGACTGTCATCGAAATCGAACTTGTCGACTTTCGTCAAGCTAAGGTCTTTATTGCGCTCCGCTAAAACACGCCCTACAACGTCCGAGCCGCCGAAACGGGAAGTGTCGACATACCACGGCAACTCGCCATACAGGAGGTGATACATCAGCACGCCCACGGAATAGAGATCCGACTGCGGGGAATATACGCCCGAAAAACACTCGGGAGCGAGATAAAAGGGATTGACCTCGTTGACATCAGGTTTGTACAACTCTTGACCAATGAAGCGGGCGTGACCGAAATCAATCAGCTTGAGGTCTTGAAAACCGCCTAAAAGATTGAGGAAAACATTCTGCAAGGTCACCTCGCAATGGACGACAGGGGTCGGCAGCGAATGAATGAACGATAAAGCCGCCAGCACCGACTTCGCAATGACCTTTATGTCGTAGACGCTAATGCCGCCTTGGCGCATAATCCTCTGCGACAAGGTCTCGCCACTTATGAAGTCGTTGACGAACCATACGTGGCGCACGCCGTCAATAATCGTTGAGCTTGAGTCGATAAACCGGCAAAGGTTATGGTGGCGGAGTAACTTGGAAATCTCAACCTCAATAACATGGCCATCGTCATCGATCTGGTGACGGCTGAGCCTGGCACAATTGATCAGCTTGAGATACCGCAGCTTGTCTGAGGGGTCCTTGACACGGTATGTTTCCGCATAAGCCCCTTGCCTGTGCGGGAACGTAACCACGTAAGTGCCAATCCTGTCGTTCTTATTGAAGCGCAAAGTCTTATCAGTCAAAGATTTTAGCTATCAGTACAATTATGGCGGCAGCCAAACCGAGGTTGAACAGAAGCCCCAAGGTATAGAGCCCAATCTCTTTCATGCCGGCCGTGAAGCTGAACCGAGGTTTATCTTCTTCGGGTTGTGGGTATCCGAACTTTGAAAGGCACACTGGCAGATACACATTAATCACCCCGATGTTACTATTCTTTCGGAGAGAGCCGAAGTATGTGGCAATCTCGGGGCAGCACCTGAACCACGCATCAACCGTCGTACGGAAAACAAAGACGACCAATTCTTTGCACGTCTCAAGAGAAGCGGAATCGAGCGCTGCCAGCTCGTCATAACTTTGGGCGGCTGCGCCAGACTTTTCCACAATCCATGCGCCGAAATCATCATACCCATAGCCGGCGCAAAAGGCCTGCTTATTGAAGTCGTCAATATTAGACTTCTCGATATACTCCTGTATGAACCCAGGCCACCCCGGGAGATGAAAGCCATATATGAAACCGGATACCGGCTTTCGGCCGGACATCCCATCGCAAGCATCCAGCAGCTCGCGCAAAACAGACCTCAACTTTCCCTCGGGAAATTGAGACAAAATCTCCTCTTTCGTCATCTTAAGAACCCTCCAGCATTACCGGCATCCTCCGCAGGCATAAGAACGGACAGCTCGGCCACGATCTTGCCAAGCCCCTCCGCCGTCGGCTTGTTGCTTATCTGCTCCAACCCGCGGTTGACGAGCTGGCGCGCCCGTGACGCATCTTTCCAGCGCAACTCCGCAAAATTCTCATTGCAATATCTTATGAATGACATGCATTGGAAGACCATCGTGAGCTGGAAGTAAAGGAGCTCCACCTGGTCCAGGATGTCACGCCCGACCTGCACGTCCTTTTTGCGGATGGCTTCGTCTGTTTGCGATCGAAGCTGATAGACCTGCTCGGCGGTTCTGTCATTGCCGAGGTCACGCTGCGCTTTCTCGAGCTTGTCGAACTCGTCTCGCAACTTGCTCTCGACGCGCTGCCACTCCGTGTCAGCGTCGAGAGTCTCGATTTTCCTGAGCAGCTCGCGCAGGTGGCTGAGCACCTCCTTTTTCTCCGTGGAGTTATCATTGTCGGCACGTAGCGCCTTCAGCTCATCCCGCAGGGCGTCCACATCCACACCGGCTTCCGCCAATGTGTCGAGACCCGCCTCCGCCTCATCGAATCCCTGCCTTATCTCGTCCTCGGCATCAACCATCTTGTGCTTCTTGCCCGTGTCGAGAACGCGCTCGACAGTGGCGTCCGTCTCCAAAAAATGCACTTCAAGATTCATTTGCTCTGAAGTGTCGACTTTGAGCGTAACATCGACAAGGCTGCCCTGCGTTATAAGTGTATCGACATCCTCGCCCGTGATGACGACATCAGCCACATGCTCATAGAGTGACGCGGACTTGCCCTCGGCCTCCTCAAAGTCGTCCACCTGATAGATGGGCACGGTGAGCACGTCGGCCGAGACACCAGGGCGGAGCTGGCTGGTCGTCTTCAAGTCGTTGACGACGCCAGTGGCAGGCAGTGGCTTGTTCTTCTCCAACCCCTTTGATGGACGGAAGACGACGCGCTTTCTCACATCGCTCCAAACCCCTATGCCGATGTTATAAGGGAGAGGCGCGGACCCGACTACGGAACCCTGTATGATGCTAATCTCGTTTGGGAAACACGGGAGAGCGTTGCCCCTGCCGTCATAGCAGACGATACTGAACGAGTTGGGTTTACCCTCCAA